>CAZIGN010000060.1:0-11798 GCA_964538805.1 uncultured Lachnospiraceae bacterium | reverse complement strand
TATGTAATTAAGAACCCAACGTGCTTTAGCCGTTGGAGTGTCAGATAAGGTTTTAATGAAAAATTAAAATAAATATTTTAAAATTAAAAGGAGTAAATAATTTATGGCAAAAAAAGACGTTCAGACACCCTTGAAAAAAGGTAAAGCACAATTTATGTTGATTGGCGAAGCAAAGGTTAATGATTATACTTTCAAGATTGATAATGAATATGATTCAGGATGGACAGATAATCAGTTCAATATTGGTGTTGATTGTGGAAACGGTAATGTTGTTTATGCAGAACTTTCAGGAGGTTACTTCCCTAATAATAGTGAGAATCTTCTTTATGTTAAAGGCGTAAAAACGGATGAAAATGGTAAGAAAACAGATGACTTTACAAATAGTTTTACCATTGATTGGGATGATAGGTTTGATGAAAATATTATTGAAACCATTGCAGAAAGTTCATTTATTACCATTGGAATTGAAAAGGATAGCAAAGGAAAGACTTTTGTTAAGAAATTTATTTCAGGATATGATGCAGTAGAATATATTAAGGAACATCTTGAAAATGGTACAGTATTAAACATTAAGGGTAATATTGAATATAGTGGTTCAGATAATACATATATAAAGAAGAAGATTACATCTGTATTTCTCTCAAAAGCAACACCAGAAGAATATAAGGCTATATTTACACAGACAATTCTACTTGATAGTGCAAGTATTGGAAAGGTAGATAAAGAAAAGAATACAATTGGACTTTCAGCATATACAGTTGATTATGTAGGTAAAACAAAAATTGATAAGAAAAAAGTAGAGGTTAGGAAGAATTTTACTTTTCCTGTAAATTTTGAGGTACAGATTGCAGAAAATTCAGAAATCACATCTAAGATGATGACTAAATATTTTAAGACAAAAAAGGGTTGTATTACTGAAATTACAGTAGAGGGAAATATTATTGAAGGTGCATCTGTAGTTAATATCTCATATGATGACATTCCAGACGATATTAAGGAACTTATTTCAATGGGTCTTTATACAGAAGAAGAAGCAAAAAATAAGTGTGCTATAGGTTCAACAAGTCGTGAAAAGAGAATGATTATTATTAGACCTACTGTTACATATGTAGGAGAGGGAGAGAATAAGAAACCTACTATTGCTTTTGATGATAGCAAGTATAAGGAAACTGATTTATCTTTCTTCTCTACATTTCTTGCAAATCTTGAGGATAATAACTCGAATGATAAAACAGAAACTACAGATATAGAAGACGATGAAGATGACGACCTTTTAAATATGCTTAATAATCTTTAATTTTCAAATATAAATTCAATAAAATAAACTAATTTAGAATATAAAAGGAGAAAAATAAAATGTTTAGAGAAGCAAAGGCAGCTAAAATTGGAGGCAAGTTTCTTGCTTATGGAATGGAAGGTTCAGGAAAGTCAATGTTTCAGTTGACTTTTCCTGATATTGCTTGCATTGATAGTGAGGTTGGTGTTGCTCACTATGAGGGGAGAGAAATTAATTTAAATAATGGTAAGTCTTATAATAATTTGAAGATTGTAGATAATACATCAGACCTTGATGAACTTGAAAGTGACCTTGATGATTTTCTATCAGGTGAATATGATAATAAGATTAATACACTTTCTATTGACTCTGAAACAAAGTTTTATAATACTATGCAGATAGCAGCTACAGAAGTAGAGGAAAGAAAAGCACGTAAAAAGGGCGGTAATGTTGATGATACAGTAGTAAGCCAAAGACAGTGGGGTAGAATTAAAATTATCAATATGAAATTTCAACAAGCAAAGATTGACCTATCTGCAAAAGGTATTCATGTAGTCTCTATTGCACAGGCAACAGAAGTAAGAAATGAAGCAGGCAATAAGGTAATTGGAATTAAGCCTGATATGCATAAGTCTGTTAAGTTTGATTATGACACTATTCTTGAATTTTATAAGGAAGAAAAGAACGATGATGTAAGATACTTTGCAAAGGTAAAGAAGGACAGAACAGAAGTAACCAAGGTTGGACAGATTATTGAAAATCCTACATATGATATTTGGGCAGATTACTATAATAAGAAGAATGGATTAGCTGTTAATCCAACATCATATAGAAAGAATCTTGATACGTCTGTTGAATCAATGGTAGATGACTCTGATAAGGCAGAAGAGATTGTTGTTGAATGGAAGAAGGAAATGAAATCACTTAATGAATCAAAAAATGCTAATGCTTTAAAAAAGATTAATAAGTATCTAAAAGATAACAATATTGAAATTAAGAATATTACAAATTATGATTATAAAATGCTTGATGAACTTCTTTCATATACAAAATTAGTTTCTGAATAATAATGTAAAATTGTTAAAGAGTGGGATTAAATTCCCACTCTTATTACAATAAGAGGTGATTAAAATAGTAAAAACAAAATTAACTGAAAAAGATAAAACTGATTGGTTAAACTTATGTGATTATGTTAAATATGAAATATTAGAATATGATAAAACATTAAAATTTCCTCAGCAACTAGCTTTACGTTTAAAAGGATTGAGTGCAGGTCAATTTATAATTAATAAAAAAGTGCAAATACAAGCGGAATATTCTTATGAAACAATACTACTAACTTTTAAAATTTGTAAATCAAAGATTAAAAATTATCTACATGATAATTCAGCAAAAATCAAAGACGAAAACCATAAAATTAATATTATTATGCTTTTTGTAGAAAAGGAAATTAATGATGTTGCCTTGAGAATTAAAGAAAAAGAAAAATTTCAAAATAAGATTAGTAGTTTAAACTTAGAAAATCAATACCATAATGGTGCTGAATATAAAAACAACTCTAAAATCAAACAAAATGAAAGATTAAAAAAATTATGGTAGAGTGGGTGATACGTTGGCTGAAACAAAAAAATCAAAAATTTCACCATATGATGAAGAATTAATAAAAGCGGTAAAAAAAGTTTGTTCTTATAAATTAGCTTGTGAGGCTAATATTGTAGCTATATGTTATAAAACATCCGATACACTTTTCAATTATGAATTAAAACTTGAAGATTTTTCAGAAAATGCGTGGCGTGTATATTGGCAAATCGCTTATGACATAGTAGTTAAAGAGCAAAAACCTATACTTGACGAAATTACAATTGGATTATATTTGGAAAAACATGATAAACTTCGTGAAAAGTATGAAGAATATGGTGGTTATCAAAAAATTGATGATGCTAAACAATATGTTAAGTCTGAAAATATTGATGGCTACATAAAAGATTTAAACAAATGGAATACGGTTTTAAAATTACTTAAACTTAAATTTCCTGTTTTTGATAGATTGTCTGATTATGCCGATATGGATGTTGATGAGATATATGCCGAGTGGGATGCTGTTTTAAATCATATTTTTATAAATGCTAACGGAGATGTTAATAGTTATTCTTTAGAAGATGGGATAGACCAACTTATTGAAGATTTAGATAATGGAATGGCAGTAGGCTTACCCTATTATGAAATGCCTTTACTTAATAAAGAAACTGGAGGACAATTAGAAGGCAATATTACTTTAGTAGGAGGGTTATCCAATGTAGGCAAAACAACTTTTGCACGTTCAATTACAATCCCAAGTATCATTGAAAATAAAGAAAAATTAGTAATTATGTTAAATGAAGATAGTAGGCAAAAATGGCAAAGGGAAATGCTTGTATGGATTGCTAATAACATTTATAAAAAAGAATTGCAAAAATATGTAGTTAGAGATGGAAAATATTCAGAAGAAACCAAGTTTTTATTGAAGAAATGTGCTGATTGGATAAAAGAAAATGCTTCTAATCATACAATAACTATTATTCCTTTTAAGAGATATAAAACTGAAAAGGCTATTAAAATTATAAAGAAATATTCAAGTTTAGGCGTTAAATATTTTTTACTTGATACTTTTAAGGCTGATTCGGGAACAAAAGCCAATGAAAACCTTTCTATTGCTATGGCACAAGCTATGGTTGATATAAATGATATTGTTAAACCTGCATCAAAAAACGTACATATTTTAATTACCTTCCAATTAGCAAAATCTTCAGCAAGACAAAGATATTATACACAAGATAACACTGGACTTGCTAAAAATATTGTAGACGTTGCGAGTACAACTATTATGATAAGAGATTTATTTGATGATGAATTACCTAACGGTAAAAATGCTTTAAAGGTATATAGACTAGATGGTAAAAATGGTAAAAGTAAAATTCCTTGTATTCTAAATCCTGATAAACACTATCAAATTGTATTTATTGTTAAAAACAGAGAAGGCTCTGCAAATCAATATCAAGTAGTAGTCGAACATGATATGTCAAGAAACATCATGAAAGAAGTTGGGATTACTCATGTAATGATGGATTTTAATTAAGATAAAAGGGGAGTGAAAATATAAATAGCAATGAATTAAAACAATATATCATTGATAATAATAAAATTTTCACTATATTAGAAGGGTTAGGCTGTCATGGTATTAAAGAATATACAAATGAATATCGTGCAGCTTTACCTAATAAAAAAAATAAGACAGCGGTTTGTGTAAAAAAAGATACTTTAGAATCACATATTTGCTGTTCTGAAATAGAAAAACATGGCGATATTTTTATAATTCCAATGATTATAAGAAATGAAAGTTTTGGAAAGTCAAATAAATACTTACATCAATTACTAAATCTAAAATATGAGTTTAATATAAAGAAATCAATTAAAGAAAAATCAGATATTCTTGATATATTTACTAAAGTAAAGAAAATAAGACATATTGTAAATCAAGATAATCATATTTATGATGAAAATATATTAAGAGAATATATTGATTTACCTCATATATCATGGATTAGGGAAGGAATAATGCCTTTTACCTGTAAGAAATTCAATATAGGATATTCATATGATAAAAAAAGAATTATAATCCCTTGGAAGTATTGGTGTGGAGATGAAAATGATTATGTAGGTATTGTAGGCAGAACAACTATTCCAAACTATGATATTTTAGGAATACCTAAATATTTCGGAATACAGCCTTTCCCTAAGAGTATGAATTTATATGGTTTACAAGAGAATTATATGTCTATTCAATCAGCAGGATATGTGGTTGTGGGTGAATCAGAAAAATATGTTTTAAAACGTCATAGTAGAAAAGACGAAACCTGTGTTGCAATTGGTTCACATTCTATTTCAGAAGAGCAAGTAAAAATAATTTTAGGATTAAATGTTGATATAATTATTTCTTTTGATAAAGATATTGATATAAATACAATACGAAAAGAATGTGAAAAATTTTATAAAATAAGAAATGTTTATTACGTTTATGATAAATGGGATTTATTAACTGAAAAAATGTCACCATCTGATTTACCTAACAAAAAATATGAATTTATGTTAAAATATAAAGTTAAATATGATGAATCAGAGCATAATGAGTATATTAAATATTTAAAGAAAGCAGGATAACAATTTGCGAAAAACAAGGGAAGAATTAAATGAGATATGTAAAAAATTCAATGTGTCAACTCTTTGGTCTTGGAGTAGGTATAACTGTTATAAAACAGATTCATATTCTTATTATTTAAAATATATTAAGCATATTAAAGAAGATAGGCAAGATAGTATTTATACTTATTCAGGTTCATTTTGTCATGATATTCTTGAAAAATATTATAATAGTTCAATAAAACAAGAGAATATGATTAACGAATATAATGACAGTTTATTTACTATGAATATAGCAGAATATAAATATGATAGGTCTGATGAAGAAAAGAATAAGGCTATTGCAAATAAATACGAAGCCTGTATTAAAGATTTTTTTATAAAACACACTAAACCAAATATAAATATGGTTTTAGAAATGTATATTCTTATTAAAATATCAGACGAAATTATATTTAATGGTTACATAGATAATTGTGGTGTTTATATAGATGAAAATGGTGAGAAAAGAATAGTTATTACTGATTATAAAACAAGTAGTATTTATAAAGGTGAAAAACTTGAAAAAGAATCTGGACAACTTTATCTCTATGCAGAGGGAATAAGGCAAAAAACTAAATTGCCATTAGACCATATTTCAGTTAGATATTTATTTTTAAAATATGTAACAGTTGAATGTGAACAAGCTAATGGTGTATGGAAAGAAAGACAAATAGAAAGAAATGCTATTGGTGAAAAGTTATCAAGCTCAGCAAAAATGTGGTTAAAAAAACTAGGATATGTGCCAGATAATTATATTGAAGATATGATTTTGAATAATACTATAGACAACTTACCTCAAGACGTTAAATCAAAGTTTAAAATTTCAGATTGCTATGTTTACTTACCACTTGAAGAAAGCTATATAAATGAATTAAAACTAGATATAATTTATACGGTTAATGAAATTAATAAGAAAGAGATTGAATACAAAGAAACAAATGATGAAAACTTATTTTGGTCTGATATCAATAATAAAAATGAATATTACTTTAATGTTCTATCAGGATATTCAAGAAAACTACATAAGCCGTATGATGAGTTTCTAAAAGAAAAAGAAATGTTTATTAACAACAAAGATAAAAATACAGAAGATGATGATAATGAATTGTTAGAATTTCTTAATAATTTATAAGGGTGTGATTAATTGACTAATAATTATGTGGTTTACCATTTACATGACGATACAAGTAATCTTAATGGATATGCAGATTCATGTACTAAATATACAGAATATGTTAAACTAGCTAAAAAAAATAATATGTCAGCAATTGCTTTTTCTAATCATGGAGGAATTTATGATTGGATTAAGAAAAAACAAGAATGTGATAAAGCTGGTATTAAATATATACATGGTATTGAAGCGTATTTATGTAAGAATTTTTCAGATAATGATAGAGGTAGTCATATTGGTCTATACGCTAAAAATTGGGATGGTGTATTAGAACTTAATAAATTAATTAGTAATTCAGATATAAAGGGTTCAAAAGAAGACAATTCTGATAGACACTTTTATTTTAACCCTAGAATTTCTCTTGAAGAATTAATGAATACAAGTGATAATATCATTATTACAACAGCTTGTTTAGCATCTCCTTTAAATAAATGGAACACTTGTGAAAAACAAGAAGATTTGAATAAATTAATAAACTGGCTAAAAAATAATAAACATAGATGTTTTTTAGAAGTTCAGTATCATAATGCAGAAAACCAAATTCAATTTAATAAATGGATTTATGAATTAAGTTTAAAATTAAAAATTCCATTAATTGCTGGTACAGATACTCATTCAAGTTCAAAATACAAATCAGAATGTAGAAAAATACTACAGAAATCAAAAGATAGTTTTTATGGTGAAGAAGATGAATTTGATTTGATTTGGAAATCTTATGACGAATTAGTACAATGTTTTAAAATTCAAAATTCAATTCCTGAAGAAGCATATTTAGAAGCAATTAATAACACAAATGTATTAGCTGAAATGATACAAGATTTTACATTAGACAAATCTTTTAAATACCCAACACTATATGGAGATAGCATAAGAGAACAATGGTTAAGTCATATAAATAATTGTTATAATTTAAAAAAGAAAAATAATGTTTTAGATTTAATAAATCATACTGAAAAAGAATATAAGAAACAGATATGTGAAGAATTTAAAATAATGACTAAGCTAGGTATGGAAAGTTTTATGATGTTTATGTCAGAACTTTTAGGTTGGTGTAAAAATAATAATATTCCATATGGCACAGGTAGAGGTTCAGTTTGTGGTAGTGTTATAGCATATATAACAGATATAACAGATGTAGACCCTATTGTTTGGGAAACCGTATTTTCACGATTTTGTAATGAAGACAGAGTTTCTTTAGGTGATATAGACGTAGACTTTGCACCAGAGGATAGAGAAAAGGTATATAAATATATTATAGAAAGATTCACTCCCGAAAAAACAGCATATATAGCATCATTTTCTACACTCAAAACCAGAGGATGCATTGATGTTTTGGCAAAAGGTTTAGATTATCATGATTTAGACAAGGTTGCTCAAATTAAAGATGAATATGATGAGTATTTAGATAAATATTCTAAATTAATTCAAGAAGAAGTAGGACTTGAGGACTTAGTAGAAAACGGAGAACTTGATACAACGGCTGTTAACTTTGATTACCATGATGTATATATAAGCCGTATTAAAAATGAAACAGCATTGCATAAATGTGAAAGAATAAAAAAGGATTGTGATAATTTAATTAATGCAAATACTGATTTATTTTATTACTTAGATGGATTAAAAAATACAATTATAGCAAAAGGAAGTCATCCAAGTGGCATAATTGGTTCTCCTATAATGTTAGAAGACAATGTAGGTTTGTTTCATAGAAATGGGGATATAAATCAACCTATATCAACTTGTGCCATGAAATCTATTGATTCATTAAATTATGTAAAATTTGATATTTTAGGATTAAAAACAGTAGGCATTATAAAAGATATTTGTAATTATATAAAAAAAGATTATCCAAAATCACATGAAGTTAATTGGAATGATGAAAATGTATGGAATAATATGATACAAGCTAAACAAGGAGTATTCCAGTTTGAAGGTGATTATGCGCATGACTTATTAAAAAATTTTAAACCTCGTACCATTAATCACATGAGTATGGTTAATGCTGCTTTAAGACCATCAGGAAAGTCATATAGAGATAGACTTATCGCTGGTGAATTTAATAATAATCCTTCTGAAGAAATTGATGAATTATTAAAAGACAATAATGGTTACCTTATCTTTCAGGAAGATACCATTAAATTCTTGACAGATATTTGTGATTTTACTGGTTCTGCTGCCGATACAACAAGAAGATGTTTAGATGAAAATACTTTAATTATGACAGCAAACGGTAATTATAAAAAGATTAAAGATATATCTATAGGAGATACTGTACAAAGTTTTAATCAATTTAATATATCAGAATTTAAAGAAGTAGAAAATAAATATGATAATGGAGAAAAAGATGTATATGAAATTTCTACACAACATAACAATCAATTAATTGCAACAGATAATCATAAATTGCTGACTCAACGTGGATGGATAGAAGTAAAAAACTTAACAACTAGTGATTTTATTATGACGCCTAAAAATATAAATTCTAAAACAGACAATTTAACACCACAACAAAGATTAAAAGAAACTGATATGTTTTTAATTGGAATGTTAATTGGCGATGGATGTTTAGGTGAAGACCAAAAAATTCATTTTACTAATCATGAAATAATATTAATAGATAAATTTAAAGAATGTGTAAGTAGAAGACTTAGGAGTTCAATTAATTGTGAATTTACTTGTGCTGTACAAGATGGTGTTGATGTAGATAAAATATATAGTATTTATATTAAATCAAAAAAATATCAAGATTCTTTAAATAATTTATTAAGACAATTAGATTTAAAACATATAGCTGCTAATAAAAAAATACCAGATTGTATTATGTCTTATCCTAAAGGAAGTAAACTAATTAATTTATTAGCTGGATTATTTAATACAGACGGAGGTTATAATTATCAACAATCTTATATTGAGTATTATTCAACAAGTGAAATACTGGTCAAACAAATTAAATCACTTTTATTAAAATATGAAATTTATTCATATTACGATAAAAAATTTGTTTCTGATTATAATTATTATTGTTATCATTTATATATACGACAAATTGATTGTTTAAAAAGATTTAAAAATATCATCTTACCTTATATGATTGGTCAAAAACAAAATGAATTTAATACAATAATAAATAATGCGTTAAATAAAGATTTAAAATTTAATTATTTATTACCAAATGAATGTAAAAATGAAATATTAGAAATGAGTATAAAAACCAATAAAAGTCTACTTAGTATTGGAAAAGAAATGGATACAAATAATAAATATGGATTATCAGTACATTATTCTGAATTTGGTATTAGTGATTTAAAAGCAAAAGAAATTGTAAAAAATTTATATTGTCCTTATACATATAAATTATTATTTGCAGATTATTTACCAGTGAGAGTAAAAGAGATTAAATATGTTGGTAAATCACACGTATATGATATTGAGGTAAAAGATAATCATAATTATGTAGCAAATAATTTAATAGTTCATAATTGTATTGGCAAAAAAGATGTTGAAGGATTAAAACAACAATTGCCAAAAATATTAGAAGGATATTGTAAACATTCTAGTCAACCAAGAGAAATTGCTGAAAACGAAGCAAGACAATTTATACAAATAGTTCAAGATAGTAGTGAATATCAGTTTGGATATAATCACTCTACAGCATATTCTATGAATGGGTATGAATGTACTATGTTAAGAACATATTATCCACTACAATTTATTACTGCATATTTAAATAGGGCAGAAAATAAAGAAGATATTAATAATGGCGTGGATTTAGCAAAAATATATAATATTAAAATTCAACCAATTAAATACGGTAAGTCGATTGGTGATTATACATATGATACTGAAAGTAACTATATTTATAAAGGAATTTCTTCTATTAAATATTGTAATCAATCTATTGCAGAAGAGTTGTATCAGTTATCACAAGATTTTAAAGCAGATAATTTTATAGAATTATTAACACAAATCAAACATCAAACATCTATTAATTCAAGACAACTCAAAATTCTTATTACGCTTAACTTCTTTTCTGATTTTGGTCGTAATGGTAAATTATTAAAAATATCAGAATTACATGATAATCTTATAGCAAGAAAACAAGTTAAAAAATCTGATATTGAAAAATTAAATATTGATATTGAAATGTTTTCAAAATATATAGGTTCTGAAACTGAAAAAATGTATAAGGACTTAGATATGATTGGATATATTAACGAATCAATTGCAAAATTTGAAAATAAATCTTTATCAATTAAAGAACAAGTCAGTGCAGAACTTGAATATCTTGAATATATTGACTACATAAATCCTAAATCGCCAGATAATTTTTATTATGTTATGAAATATCAAACATATAAAGATAAGTGCAAGCCTTATATAACTCTTTATAATTTAAAAACAGGCGAAATGTTAAAAACTAAAGTTACGGTTGCAAAAGACTTTTTATTAAATCCATTTACATTAGGCAATGTTTTGAATGTTTTAGAATTTAAGCAAAAAGAGAAGATGAAGATGATTAACGGCTCTTGGGAGAAAACGGGGGAATTTGAAAAAGTTTTAAAATCATGGGAGGTGTATTAACATATCAGAAAAAATATTAGAATTTAAAGCAACACCTGATAAATGTCTTTTTAATTCTGACAGTTATAAAATATATGGTGCTTTTGTTAATTCTTTTCAATATCCAGATGTTAAGATAGGAAAATATGGTACTTGTACTTTAAAAGGTGATACACAAGAACTAAATATTGGTACTGAATATGAGATAAAGGCTACTGAAAAGCAAGATAAATATGGATACAGTTATGAAATTCTTAATATAAAAAGAGAAAAACCAAATACAATAGAATCGTCAAGATTATTTCTTTATGAAATTCTCACAAGAAACCAAGCAGATGTTTTGTTAAGTGTTTATCCTGATATTATTGATAGAATAATTAAAAATAAACTTGATGATATAGACCTTAATAAAACTAAAGGAATTAAAGAATATACATTTGAAGTAATTAAGAAAAAAGTAATTGAAAATTTTAAGCTCGCTGAATTAGTAGATGAATTTCAAGGTGTTTTTAATATAACAATTATTAAGAAATTATATCAATCATATCCTTCAGTAGAAAAAATTCGTGAAGT
>CAZIGN010000059.1:0-12123 GCA_964538805.1 uncultured Lachnospiraceae bacterium | reverse complement strand
GTAGTTAGCGAAGAATATGATGATGTAGATCATGACGAATTAGAAGAGCTTCAGGAGCTTCAAAGAATGTTTTCAACAAATTAATTTACTAGCAAGAGAATATCTATATACAAAGGGCCAAAGGTAAAAAAATGAAATATGTAGTACTAGACTTAGAGTGGAATGGTAGCCTAAGAGGAAAAAGTAAAGAGAATAAGAAGATACCATTTGAGATAATAGAAATTGGAGCTATAAAACTTGATGAGAATCTTCAAATAATAGACCAGTTTTGTGAAGTCATAAAGCCAGTTGTGTATAAAGAAATTAACCACATAATAAAGAAAATAACTAGTTTTAGTAATCTAGAATTGAAT
The DNA here is from genome assembly GCA_964538805.1 of uncultured Lachnospiraceae bacterium. GTDB lineage: Bacteria > Bacillota > Clostridia > Lachnospirales > Lachnospiraceae > CAZIGN01. The sequence goes on along the minus strand of CAZIGN010000059.1, from coordinate 11,770 downwards.
GAAGGTAATTCATTTAATGAAGTGATTGCAAGATTTATTAAATGGTGCGGTGAAGATTATAGGTTTTGTACTTGGGGAAGCATGGATCTTTATGAATTACAAAGAAACATGGCATTTCATAAAGTGAAAAACACTCTAGAAAAACCGCTGTATTATTATGATATACAAAAGATGTATAGTATAGAATTTGATGATGGAAAAAGTAGAGGCGCCTTAAAGGATGTAACAGAAAGCCTTGGAATAAGAGGAGAGATAGAATTTCACCGAGCACTCAGCGATGCATTTTATACGGCAGAAGTAATAAAAAAAATAGATTTTGAAAGATTAAAAGCAAGATATTCTATTGATTATTATAGAAGACCTAGCACAAAAGAAGAAGAAGTAATTGCAGTTTTTGATACCTACTCAAAGTTTATATCTAGAGAGTATAATACTAAAAATGAAGCTATGTCAGATGTGAGTGTTTCCTCTACGAAGTGTCCTAGATGTGGTAAAAAAGCCGCCAAGAAAATCAAGTGGTTTTCAGATAACTCAAAGATGTATTATTCGCTTTCTTATTGCGCCGAGCATGGCTATATAAAGGGAAAAATACGTATGAAAAAAACTGATATTGGAAAATTATATGCAATAAAGATTCTAAAGCTTACAGATAACGAAGGCGCCGATTTTATTAGAAATAAACAAGAAGAGATAAGAATAAAAAGAAGTAAAGCAAAAAAAGGAGTTGCAAAATAATTATTAGTCAATAATTATTTTACAGCTCCTTTTTTTATTTTGTGTTTTTATAGACGCCTAATATATCTTCTAATTCATTTAATAAACCATCTAGTTTTCCATAAAAAGCATCATTATTTGCTGGGTTATCAAAATTTTTATCTATATCTGTAAGAGTATTAATAATACCTCGTAGTCTATTCTTACCTGCATTGTTTTGATATAAAAGATAACGACTTCTTTCATTTTCTTCAGGAGTCATCTTAGCTAAAGTAATTTCCACATTAGGTTTTTCACCAATAAATCTATAAGTTATAGAAGGTGATGCATGATTAAAAAGGTTTTGTAAAAAATAAATATCATTAGTATCTTTAAAATATCTCCATGCAAATGTCTTTCTCATCGTTTGGGCTCCAATAGAAGCTAAGCCTAATTGCTTTCCAGCAGTTTTTAGAACACGATAAGCTTGTTCTCTTGATATAGGTGCAAGAGAAGAAGCATGACCTTGTATAAGAAAAGAAGAAGGGCTTTTATCAGCTGCGTACTCTTTTATAATCATCTTTAAAGATGGTGGGATATTAAAAACCTGCTTAATCTTTTTAGTTCCAATTACAACAGAGATTGAATCTTTGTTTAACACATCCTTTACCTTAATATTAAGAATGTCTTGTAACTGCATACCTGTTCCAAGTCCGATCTCAAACATAATATAATACTTAATGTCTGTTGCCTTTAATAATTTTTTAAAATCTTCAAGAGTTTTATCATCTTTTATCGGTGAAACCCAATTCATAAATATACCTCAATGCATAATTGCATTATAACCTTTCTTTATTAAGAGTTGTTAAAAATAAATTATCTATATGATCTTATTCTTCTTTTTTGCTTTTTTCTTAGCCTTCTCACACGTATTAACAAAAACATAAAGAACAAGAATATTAAAAGGGTTAGAATCATTAACAGAGTGTTTAAATCAATGTTAAGATAGTTACTTGAATCTTCAGTAAAAACATCATTTTTTACATCATCAGTATTAGAAGTATTAGATTCGTAGGTTACAAATAATTTTGTGCCACCTAAAAAATCATCGTTGTTTTTATAAGATAAATATGCAATAGCATTATCCTTAGTATCATCAATAAATTCGATACTATAGTCAATATCTGAAAGTTTGACTTTTGAAGGAATAACGATACTTGCGGTTGTATCAGCTTTTATAGAAGAAGTTTTTTTTCCAAGAATATTATCTAATTGGTAAAAAAAGTTAGTGTTTGTAAAAGTAAATCTTGTTTCTTCATTAGCAATATTAACTCTTTTAAAATTATCAAATACATATTCCATAAGTAGCTCTGAATCAGGATAAGGATATTCAGTATTCATAACTACGCAAATCAAATTAAGATCATTTTTCTTTGCATGAGTTACCAAAACACGCCCTGCTAATTCTTCATAACCAGTTTTTCCACCTAGTGCATATTTGTAGTATTCTGCTCTTGAAGAAACGAGCATACTATGTCTGTTCCAAATTGTATAAGCGTTTGCCATATTAGTAGCAGCCATATCATATGAAGCAGTTCCCCAAATTTTTGAAAAAGTTGCATTTTTAATTGCATCTTTAGTAATTATAGCTAAATCATAGGCAGAAGTTGTATGTATATCTTCATAAAGTCCATGAGGGTTGTTAAAATTAGTGTTTAAGGCACCAGCTTTTTTTGCTCGCTCATTCATAAGTACTGAAAAATTAGAAACAGAGCCGCTGATATGCTCAGCAATCGCATTTGCAATTTCATTACCAGATCTTAGCATTAGTCCATATAAAGCATCTTTCATTGTAATGGTTTCACCAACTTTTACACCTAATATTGAAGCATCCCAAGGCAGTGAATTAATAGACGACTCACTCATTGTTATCGATTCATCAAGATTAGATAGTTCGCAAGCTAAAAGTGCAGTGAGAATCTTAGTGGTACTTGCAGGATACATAATCTTATGAGGGTCTTTACTGTATAATATAGCACCTGTATCTGCATCTATTACAATAGCAGTCTTAGCTCCTATACTTGGAGCTTGTGGCCATTCATTTGCATAAATTTGATTAGTGGATGTAAAACTTAAAGTGAATATAAAACAAAATAAAAGAAATATTTGTAAAAAACTTTTTTTCATTAGATTAGACCTTCCTATGTTATTAATAAATCAAGCTAGCAATAAGCCTATTTAATAATTATACATATAATCTAGAGTAAATCAAGGAATACTATTTTGTTTGCTGACGTTTTTTTATAACTTTATGTCTTGCAAACTCTTCTCGTTCTTTTTCTTCTAAAGATTCACTAATGTTTTTTACTAATCCAGTGTAATAAGGAATAGTAATGTTTTCAAGAGCATTAGTTCGTTTTTGTGCTTTTCTTGCATTATAAGCAAGCCTATAAGCTGAGTTTTCTATTTCTGATAGTCGAACTGATAATACTTTGACCTTTTCAAAGGCTGTCCTTGCAGCGTCAAGAGCTTCGTTAGAACCATAAAAAGAGTAGCTTGGAGTCACTTCTTTCATTGAATATTCAACCAAGGGAATTTCTACACCCATTATACTTCGGCTTTTTACAACAATATCATTATCAATAGGTATTGAAGCGGCAAAATCCATAATATTAGTTATTCCTAGAGAAATGTTTGCTTTTTGCAAAGAATCATAGGCAAAAGTATAGGTCTTAAATATTTCTTTTTGAATAGATTTTGCACTATCAATAAGATCCATCAATTCATGTACAAGAATATTACGTTTTTTGTCCATGAGTTCATGACCAAGGTGTGAAAGTTTTAATGAATTTTTGGCCTTAATCAGATTACCCTTGGTAGGAAATATATTAGGATCCATAAAATACCATCCTTTCTAGTTGTAATACTTTTCGAGTATCTTCGTGTCAATTCTATCAAGTTCATCTTTTGGCAAAAGTTTTAATAACTCCCAACCCTTTTCTAGTGTATCTTCAATAGTACGGTTTTCATAGTCAGGTTGACCTATGAATTCATTTTCAAAGGCTCTACCAAAAGACATATATTTCTTATCATTATCAGAAAGTTCATCTTCACCTATTACAGAAGCAAGAGCTCTTGCATCATTAACTTTTGCATAAGAAGAAAATAGCTGATTAGCTAAACTTTGGTGGTCTTCTCTAGTGTAACCTTCACCAATTCCATCTTTCATAAGTCTAGACAAAGAAGGAAGTACATTTATAGGAGGGTAAATGGTTTGACCAAACAAGTTACGATCAAGCACAATCTGACCTTCTGTAATATAACCTGTTAAATCGGGTATTGGATGAGTAATGTCATCATTAGGCATAGACAAAATAGGAATCTGTGTAACAGAGCCTTTAGAAGTAGTAACGATACCAGCTCTTTCATAAATAGTAGCAAGCTCACTATATAAATATCCAGGGTAGCCTTTTCTTGAAGGTATTTCACCTTTAGAAGAAGAAACTTCTCTTAAAGCCTCAGCATATGAAGTCATATCGGTTAGTATAACCAATACATGCTTTCCTAAATCAAAAGCAAGATATTCAGCAGCCGTAAGAGCAACCTTAGGAGTTATTAATCTTTCAACAACAGGATCATTTGCAAGATTAAGATACATTACTACATGACTTAGTACATTGCTTTCCTCAAAAGTTCTTCTGAAATATTCGGCAACATCATGCTTAATACCCATAGCAGCAAAGATAATAACCAAATCACTATCAGAATCACAACCAAGAGAGGCTTGTCTTACAATCTGAGCGGCTAACTTGTCGTGAGGAAGTCCATCACCTGAAAAAATTGGTAGTTTTTGTCCACGAATTAAAGTGGTCAATCCATCTATAGCTGAAATACCAGTGTGAATATAGTTTCTAGGATATTCTCTTTTAACAGGATTTAGCGGTTTACCATTTACATCTCTTTTTAAAGAAGACATAACAGGACCAAGTTCATCTATAGGCTGGCCTATTCCATTAAATGTTCTTCCAAGAATACTTTCATCTAACGCAAGCATAAGCGGATGGCCTGATAATTTAGTATGAGTATTTGAAAGTGACATGTTCTCAGTTCCTTCAAATACTTGAATTATAGCTTTGTCATTATATATTTCTACTATTCGACCAAGCTTTTTGTACTTGCCTTCATCAATAGATAATTCTACCATCTCGTCATAGAAAGCATTTTGAACACCCTCTAAAGCTATAAGGGGACCATTAATCTGACTTAAACCCAAATAAGAAACTGACATCTATCTTCCTCCATTTATTAACCATTAGTTTCAATGACTTTAGCATAAAAATCATCAATATGTTTTTTGTATTCTTCAAACATCTTCATATTTGAATTAGGCACATCATATTTTATAGCAATTATTTTTTCAAATACATCAGAGTCTTTTAAAATCGAAATAGGCATATTCATTGCTACAAGTTTTTTACATCTTGAGTTAAGATATAAAATATTTTGCATCATATGATATTGTTTAATCAAAGGGACACAAGTATCTTCTGCATGAAAGGCATTTTGTTGTAAAAAGCCAAGTCTAATAACACGAGCAATCTCGAGTGTAAGTTTTTGATCATCAGGCAAAACATCTGAGCCGATAAGTTTTACAATCTCCATCAAACTGCTTTCCTGATTTAAGATAGCAATAATCTGATTTCTAAGATTTATAAAATCAGGAGCTACATTATCATAATACCAGGCAGACAAATCATTTATATAATCACTATAACTTGACAACCAGTGTATAGCAGGAAAATGTCTTGCATAGGCTAGAGACTTATCTAGACCCCAAAATGTTCGTACAAATCTTTTAGTGTTTTGTGTAACAGGTTCTGAAAAATCACCGCCCTGTGGTGAAACAGCGCCTATAATTGTTATTGAACCTTCTGTAGAATTAAGGTTATTAAAATAACCTGCTCTTTCATAAAATGCAGAAAGTTTACTAGCAAGGTAAGCTGGATAACCTTCTTCAGCAGGCATCTCTTCTAATCTTCCTGAAAGTTCACGAAGAGCCTCTGCCCATCTAGAAGTAGAATCTGCCATTATAGCAACGTGATAGCCCATATCCCTGTAATATTCAGCAAGAGTTATTCCAGTGTAAATGCTTGCTTCACGAGCTGCTACGGGCATATTAGAGGTGTTTGCAATAAGGGTGGTTCGTGCCATAAGAGGATGGTTAGTCTTAGGATCTACTAACTTAGAGAAATCTTCTAAAACCTGAGTCATTTCATTTCCACGTTCACCACAACCTATATAGATTATTATATCTGCATCAGACCATTTTGCGATTTGATGCTGAGTCATAGTTTTCCCAGTTCCAAATCCACCAGGGATACAAGCGGCTCCGCCTTTTGCTATCGGAAAAAGAGTATCAAGTATTCTTTGACCTGTAACTAAAGGCTTTGGTGAAGCAACTCTTTTAGCTGTTGGTCTAGGAACTCTTATTGGCCATTTTTGAGATAGAGAAAACCATCTTGTTTCGCCGTTTAATAGCATAACTTCAACCAAATCATCATTAATATTATACAAACCATCTTTTACAACACTTATAATTGTACCTTCAGTGTTAGGTGGGATCATAGATTTATGAATTAAAGAAGGAGTTTCTTGTACCTCTGCGATTATAGTTCCTGGAAAAACAGGGCTGCCTATTTTTACTTTTATTTCAACCTGCCAAAGTTTTTTAGTATCAAGAGACTCAATGTTCATACCTCTTTCTATATAAATGCCAGAAGACTCAGCAATCTTTGAAAGCGGGCGCTCTATTCCATCAAATATATTGTCAAGAATTCCAGGAGCGAGAGTTACAAAAATAGCACTTCCTGTAGGATAAATTTCATCACCAGGCTTTAAACCAGAAGTTTCTTCATAAACCTGAATGGTTGTCATGCTTGAAGACAGAGATATTACCTCGCCTACTAGTCTTTCGTTTGAAACATAGACCATTTCACCCATCTTTAAAGAAGTCTTACCTTTAATATATATAACGGGGCCATTTATTCCATATATCTTTAAAGTTTCATTCATAATAATCTCCAATCTTTTCTAATACCTATAAATAAACAAGAAAATATAATACTAAATCGTTAAGATATATGAATCCTTATATTCCTCAAATTTTGATTCAAACGAATTGTCAATCAATATGTTTTTAGAAGGAATTACAGCACGAGTACCTCCCATAAAGGAATATTCACTAAGTGTTAGGGTAACGTTAGTAGTATCTTCTAGATAATCTTTAAAATCTGAATCAGCAGGATCAATATAGATAACAATTTTTTCATCTCTTGCTACGGTAATAGCATGGGTGATTTGTTTAAAAAGAAACTCTTTATAATCAATTGTTTTTCTAAAATCTAAAAGAAGCTCTTTTACTTCATTAAACAGTTTATCTTTAAGTTCGGATTGCTTAATACTAACTTCGCGTTTTATGTGAAGCGTAGCTGTAGCAAGTTCTCTGCTAACTCTTTTTTTAATTGCATCAACGGCTATTCGGTGTTCGTTTTCAGCATTCTCAAGAGAAAGAGCCTTGTGTTCAATAAAATGTTCATCCATAGACTGCTTAAACTCAAGAAGTGTTTTAGAGCTATCTGAGTGAGCTTTGTTTATAATAACCTCAGAAAAATGTTCTAATTTTTCATCAACATTCATAAAACGACCGTACCTTTCTTTTTAATAATTAAAATTTTATTCAAGATTAAGACCTATCGCTTCACTTATATAAGAAGTGATAAAATTTTCTGGCTTTCCGCTACCATGCCTATCTGGTATTTCTACTAGAAGGGGATATCTTTTATTAAGCTTAATGTTATAGATGATATCGGGAAACTTTTTAAATAATAACTCAGTTATAAGAACAATTCCTATCTCCTTATCCATAAATACGGAATCAAGTTTTTCAATTAATTCATTTTTTTCATGAACTACACAACCCTCTATTCCAGCAAGCCTCATACCTACCATAGTGTCTACATTATCACTAATAATATATAATTTCATAGGAAAGCCTCCTTATGTGTACTATAATTTACCAAGTATCATAAATGATATGATAAGACCGTATAAAGCAACACCTTCAGCAAGTCCTACAAATATCAAAGATTTACCAAGAATAGATTGATCTTCGCTTATTGCACCTAGTGCTGCAGAAGCTGCAGAGGCAACGGCTACACCACCACCAATACAAGAAAGACCAGTAACTAAGGCAGCTGCGATATAACCCATACCAGTTGAAAAATCATTTGAAGCAGCAGCAACTTCGGAAGCTGCAGAGGCTGAACTAGAGAATAATAAGGCAGTTCCAACTAATAGAGTTCCAAAAAAGGTAAGAACATTAACCAAAAGTGAAACCTTGTAGCGACCTTTACTTTTTTCACCAATCGCAAAAGCTGCAAAAGGAATAATAATTGTTAAAACTAAAGCAATAAATAGTGTGATTTGTATATGCATAATTTCCTCCATTTGAGTTATAAAACTCTATAAATTTATTTTTTTGTGTAGGGCTTAAATTCTTTTCCGCCACCTTTATAATAACGACTAAATAATTCATAGTATTCAAGACGTAATACTTGAATTCCAACAATTAATCCTTCTAACGCACTTACGATAATGTTACCAAGTATTATTACAACCAAGTTACCAGTTTCTCCGTGTGTAGCTCCAGCAAGCATTAAAACAACTTCCATCATAGCAACATGACTTACTGCAAAAGCCCCAATACGCACAAAGGATAAAGTGTTAGAAAAATATGACAACAAAACTTCAAAAACTTCAAATATAGCTTGAGTAATGAAAACACCTTTTGTCTGTGGATTGTGGTTTTCACGCTTAGTAATAAAGTGTGTTAGAGGCTCTTTAAATGCAATAATGATAAGAGGAACAACAAACATTATAAAAAGTACAATTCCGCCAGGTATAGGATTATTTGTCATAAACAAAAGAATAATACTTACTAGTGAGGCATAAAACACTAAACCAGCAAGTCCATTTGTATCAAAGAAAATATTCTCAATATCCCTAGCTTTTATAGCATTATAAATATGAAGCAATATAGAAACCAATATTAAAAACATACCAAAACCAATTGCTAGTACAAAAACAGTGTTAAGCTTACCCACAAAAGGAACATTTGACATGTGCGTAACAGGTCTTAACCATAATGCAGGAATAAGATGTTCATAACCAAAGATACTTCCAAAAAGAACACCAAATATTGAAGAAAAGAAACCTGCACTTGCAATAATTCCAAAAAGAGGAGCCTTCTTTTTTTTGTAAAGTAAATATCCACCAATCATGAGTACTAAGCCTTGCCCTAGATCTCCAAACATAGCGCCAAAGATAAAGGCATAGGTCAGGGCTACAAACATAGTAGGGTCAATCTCGTTGTAGGAGGGTAGTCCATACATCTTTACAAACATTTCAAAAGGTTTGAAAAATGAAGGATTCTTAAGTTTGGTCGGGGGCTTTGTCTGAGGATGAGCTTTCTCATCATCCACAAAGCAAATTATGCTAGTTTCATTAGACTCTATTGCTGTGGATAATTTGTCAGCATCTAGAGAGGTCATCCAACCACAAAGGAAATAATACATGACTCCATCTTTATTTGTACAAGCGGCATACTTTCTAATTTCAAAAGTATCATTAGCGGCATTTATTAATGAAAGAGCACTATCAAAGGCAGCTTTATTAGTAGCAAGATACTGCTCAATATGATCTCTTGCAGCTTTTATAGCTTGTTTTAAATTATTAATAGGAATCATCAATCTATTACAAGCTTCTTCAGGATTTCCTTCGATTGAACCTGGAATAAATGTTCTTTCAAACTGAAGTGAAGTGTATTCTGCATCTACTAATCTATATAAAGTATGAGGGACAAAGTATACACCCCAAACATAGCGATTATCTACAGTACATTTTGTAAATATAGATTCTTGATCCTTATAAATATATGATTCAAGCTTAGACCAGTTTTCTAAGGGAATTCGTCCAAATCTGAACTTTATATACACAAAGTTAAGAATATCCTCTATGTCATATTCTAAGTTCTTAAAAGGTGCAATCTTATCATGTGATTCTTGCAAAGAGGCAAGTTCTTTTTCTAGCTTGTCTATTTCTATTTTTGAATCAACTAAGGCTTCAGACAAAGTATTGATAAATGCTATGGCTTCATCTTTGTTTTCAGGAATAGCAACTTTTATATCAGTCTCGTGATTATGCTTAATATCTTTATAAATCTTAGATATCTTAGCAGCCTCGCTTAAAACCTCTTTGTAAGGGTTTTGTTCAACATAAGGAGTTAAGTTCTTTGAGGACTGAAGCTCGGCAGGCGCATATTCAAGATGTATGTCATATTTTGATAAATAGTTATCATATAATCGGTCGATATCACCAGTTGGACCAGCAATACTGATTAAATTAACAAAACTCATTTTTTCTATCAACTAATCCACCTCTTTCTAGTTTATTAGGATTTGTTTTGCAATATCTTGTGAATCATAACCATAACGAATACATTCTGCTATAGTTATAAGCTTTTTCACCTCATCTTCTTTGTGGTACAAATAAGAATTGACAATTGCAAGTGAATAAGGAAGCATATCTGCAAAACGTTTATAAATAGAAGACAACAATTTTTCGTAGGAAGATTCAAAGTTAAGTTCATTATCAACATCAAGAGCAAAGGAATACTTAGTCTTTGATAAAGCAGCATAAAACTCATCTAAAGTATTAGAATCTAACATATTGTTTATCTCTTCTTTTTTTAACTTGTGATAAATGGGTATAATAAAAGATAAAATACTAGCTTTTGTGAGATTATAATACTTTTTGGATCTATAAATCCATAAAATATTTAAGGTATCAACTTCGGTACCTATCTCAACTTCTAGTATTTTAGCTGTTTTTTTATTAAATAATCTATCCTTCTTTTTCCAAAACTGCATAAAATAAGTAAAATCTAATGCAGCCTCAAAATCGATGTTTTTTGATTCAGGAAATGAATAAACATCTTGTAAAGGCTTATAATAAATCGTATCTTTAAGAGACTCAATTAACTCTGCCATATTTCTCGATTTGAAAAGTTCATTAGTAGGTATACTAGAGTATTTGTTAAAAATCTCATCTAACTCTTCGTTAACATGATCTTTTGTAGAATCTTCTAAATGTCTCATAACTCTTTTGATTAATCTAATCTCATGCTTTGAAAAATACAACTTCAAAAAAGTTCTTTGGCTGATTGACGAAAACTTGTAAAGCTTTGCGTAATCTAAGTAATTAGAATAAATCAAATAATGTTCAAGGGTTTCGCGATGTACATCAGTGCTATCTATACGCTCAAAGATTAACCCATAAGTCTTATGATCATGAAGATATAAAAAGAAATCATTTATGGATTCTAACTCTATAATCTTTTGCCATTCATCTTTAGTAATAAGGTTGCTTTTCATGTATCTAATCTTTGTGGATAATCCACTGTAGGTTAATAGTCCAGACATTTATAAAACGACCTTTCATTAATAATCATTAGGAAATAAGATCTCTAAAAATCTCTTCTGCCCATTGTTTGTGTTTTTTTTGAAATGACTTCTCTAAATGACTTAAAATAACATCAGTTTCTTCATGCCAAGTAGCAATATCATCATCTTTTTGTTGTTGCATGCTGTTTTTAACATCTGATAGCTTGTCTTCATATTGCTTTTTTAATTCTTTATCAAATGCTACTATCTTATCTTCGATTTCTTTTGTATAACGCTTTTTTTCTTTTTCTGCATCTTCGTGAATTGTCACTGCAGTATGTTCAATTCTAGAAAGTTCGGCTATAACTTCATTAATACCTTTTTCCACAATTATACCTATTTGCAATAATAATAAATCATGTTACTACAAATGTCCTTTCTTAAGTAATCATTTAAAAAATTAAGCCATAAAAATAATTCTTAATAACACTATACTACATTTAAATAAAAATGCAAATGTAATTAAAATTTTATATTTTAGGGCGTAAAACCCCTATGTCTTTAGACTAGGGGATGTA
>CAZIGN010000058.1:10222-12185 GCA_964538805.1 uncultured Lachnospiraceae bacterium | reverse complement strand
AGTAGATTTGACAACAGATTTACACTCTATGGGTCAATATATTCAAGATGGTGCCAGAGTGTTATTTGAAACTGTACTAAATGTTTCAACTTCACAAGAAGAGATTATAATCGAAAAAGAAGAAGTAGATCTTGACGGACTTAATTATCTAGCAGGCAAAAGTGTTGATTTTATCAATAAGAATGCTATGAATGGAACAATCCTTGCTCATACTGATGGTAATGTTCCTAACTTAATTATAAACATTAAAGATCAAAGTGAAGAAACTCTTGGGGAATTGTTTTACTTTTTTGAGTTTGCTTGTGGAATAAGTGGGTATGTACTAGGTGTTAATCCATTTGATCAACCAGGTGTTGAAAGCTATAAAAAGAATATGTTTGCGTTACTTGGAAAGCCAGGATTTGAAAAAGAAAGAGAAGAATTATTAAAAAGATTGTAGAGTATAGATTGATACACATTGATCAAATATTGATCGATATTATAAGGAGGTGGCGATATGTTACCAGCATTGTTTGGAGGCAAACCTGTAAGAAGTGAATTTATACCTTATGGAAAGCAGTATATTGACGAAGAAGATGTATTAGCTGTAAATGAGGTTTTAACATCTCCTTATCTTACAACAGGACCAAAGGTTTCAAAGTTTGAAGCTGATTTGTGCGAACTTACGGGAGCAAAGTATGCGGTAGCCTTAGCTAATGGAACTGCAGCTTTACATGCAGCCTGTTACGCAGCGGGTATTACAAAAGGTGATGAAGTAATAACAACTCCTATTACTTTTGCAGCTTCGGCAAATTGTATATTATATATGGGAGCAACACCAGTATTTGCAGATATTAATAAAGATACTTGGAATATAGATCCAAAAAGTATTGAAGAAAAGATAACACCTAAGACAAAAGCAGTTATTGCAGTTGATTTTACAGGGCAGGTAGTTGAAGTTGAAAAGATTAGAGACATTTGTAAAAGGCATAAGTTAGTGTTTATAGAAGATGCTGCGCATTCAATCGGTTCAAAGTATAATGATATACCAGTAGGTAATCTTGCTGATTTGACAACCTTTAGTTTTCATCCTGTAAAGACGATTACTTGTGGTGAAGGTGGCGCAATTTTAACTAATAATGAAGATTATTATAAGAGTATGGTTCTTTTTAGAACCCATGGAATAACAAGGGAAAAAGATTTGTTAACCGAGAATCCTTATAATGGCTACAACGAACAACTAGATTTAGGATTTAATTACAGAATGACTGACTTTCAAGCAGCACTTGGAATTAGTCAACTAAGAAAGCTTCCTGAATTTTCAAAAAGAAGAAAAGAGATAGTTACAAGGTATGATGAAGCCTTTAAAGATGTGAAAGGTTTGATAGTTCAAAAAGAAATCAAACAATCAGATACAACAAGGCATTTGTACATAATCAGATTAGATAATCTTTATCTAAAAGCTAATAGAAATGAGATTTACAAGGCTTTAAATGCTGAAAGAGTAGGTTTGCAAGTGCATTATATGCCTGTGTATTATCATCCATATTATGAAAAGTTAGGGTACAAAAAGGGAATATGTAAAGAAGCAGAAAGTCTTTATGAAGATATAATAACAATTCCGCTTTATTATTCCTTGAGTGATGAAGATGTAGAAAGTGTTATTGCAGCAGTTAAAAAGATAATCGGGTATTATCAAATATAATAAAGGATAACAATATGACTACATTAAAAAACAACAATAAGAATAAGAACATTAAGAATAAAAACATTAAGAATAAAAAGAAGTCTAAAAAGAAAGTTTATCAAGTGCTTACAATTTTTTCGACAATCATTTCTTTAATCATTACTTTAATATTAGTTTACCAACTGTTTTACGAGGGTAGCTATATTAATAGTAAGAAAAACGATAAAACAACTACAACACAAAAAGTTGATGAATCTACTAAAGAAGAAATAACTACTAAAGAAGAGACAACTATAG
>CAZIGN010000058.1:0-10122 GCA_964538805.1 uncultured Lachnospiraceae bacterium | reverse complement strand
ATTGATGTATTGATTAATAAAACTTATAAAATCAAATCTGACTATGCACCAAATGATCTTGAGATGATTGCTAGTCAGTTTAATACAGCAGATTGTAAGCTAAGAAGAGAAGTTAGGATAGCATTTGAAAAGCTTGCAACCGATGCCGCAGCTTTAGGCCATAGCATAAAAGCTATATCTGGATATAGAACTTATGAATATCAGTATTCTTTATATTGGAGACACTATAAAGAAGGCAATAGTAAAGAAGCTTATATGAAAAGCAGAGATAAGGATACAGCAAGAGCTGGGCACAGTGAGCATAGTCTAGGACTTGCGGTAGATGTCATTTCATTAAACAACAACTTGCAAGATACGCCTGTATACAAGTGGTATAGTCAAAATGCTCATAAGTATGGATTTATTGTAAGGTATCCAAAAGGTAGTGAACCTATTACAGGTTATATATACGAACCATGGCATTTAAGATACCTAGGAGTAGACCTTGCGACTAAGGTGTTTGAAAGTGGATTGGCGTATGATGAATACTGTTACCAAGAAAGTTTAAATTAAGATAAAACTATTTTTACCGGGAGCAATTGTCACACCGTAATACTATATTTTGCTATGTATTACAAGGTATTGACAAGGAGTTAGAAATAGATATAATTAATAGTAGTTGAAAAAGGAGTATTCTTATTATAGGGAGGTTTTTATGGGTAATAAATTAGTTGCTCTTGCGTTGATTTTCTTTTCATTTGTAATATTACTAATGCTTTTGCTTAGTGATGGTAACATAGCAACTGAAAAAAAAGAAGAGAGTGTCACAAAAGAAGAGAGTGTCACAAAAGAAGCTGAATTAGGTGAAAAAGAAGAGAAAGAACCTGTACTAAGCGTGATTGACAAAACTAACGATCTTGTTTTTGAGGTTAAGTGGAGTGAATTAGTAGCACTTAGTTACGAAGAATATGAAAACATAAGTGTTAAAGATTATTTGGATTCATTAAAGTTTACAAAGGTAAAGAATTTAAAAGGTTTAACACATGAGGATATGTTAGTTAAAGCACAAGATATTATCAATACTTTGAATGAATTAACAAAAAATGATAATCCAATTGAGTACAAACATAGTTACACTAATTATGAGAGTGACAAAACATCAATTCTTTTTTCAAAGTATTTTAAAGGAATACCTTTTGTAAAAAGTTATAATAACGAAAAAAGTGAAGAAGAAGTAATCATAAGTAAAGACTACGCAACTGTTGAATTTATATTCGACAAAGAGGATAACTTAAGTGAATGTATAAAAGCAAAAGACGTTTTGATTACTAAAGAACAGCCATACAAGATTAATCTTGCTATTTATAATAAAGATGATGTGCTAAGCTATACTTACAAGTTTTTCAGATCTATTTCAGATACTAGTAAAAAGGCTGTAATAGACATTCATCTAGCTTATATAAAAGATAAAGAAGAGAACAGGTTTTTACCATGTGTAGAAGTTATATTAGTTGATGTTAAAGATGATACGTTGTTGATTGATCAAAAAAAGACAATAATTCATTTAGATTTAAGAACTGGACTTGTTTTATAAAAAATCTATTTACAAAATCAAGGTTAGCATTTATAATAGCTGAATAGACAACTTAATAAAACAATATGAAGAGGGAGTAGTTTGAGCCCGTTTTATGCTTAGTGTATGGTCAACATCGCGAACGAAAGTTCTGGTCATACAGTGCAGTGATATTTCTGTATAACAAGACTTTTCATGTGAATGATAGCTAGCTTAGTTCTCATTTGCATGGAAAGTCTTTCTTGTTATATAGAAAGTATTTTAAAACTGAACATGCTAGTTTTTATAAAGTGTAAGTGTTTAAAAGGTTGTACCTATATGAAAATGGAAGAAAGGAAATATATGTATATCAAAGGATTAATTTGTTATACATGGGTATATTTATGAAAGAATTTTACCAAATGAGTTCTAAAGAAGCCTTAGAACAAATGAATTCTAGTATGAATGGCGTAAGTAAAGAAGAGGCGTCTTCGTTATTAGAAAAGCATGGCGAGAATGTTTTACAAGAAGGTGAAAGAAAAAGTCTTTTAATGGTTTTTTTAGAGCAATTTAAAGATTTGTTAGTTATTATTTTGATGATAGCTGCAACAATATCTATGATTTCTGGTAATGTTGAAAGTACTGTTGTTATTATTATAGTAATTATCCTCAATGCCTTATTAGGAACAGTACAGTTTGCAAAGGCTCAAAAGTCTCTTGATTCATTAAAAGCATTATCATCACCAAATGCAAAAGTTATAAGAGGAGGAGAAAAGTTTGAGATTCCCTCAAAAGAATTAGTGCCAGGTGACATTTTATTATTAGAAGCAGGAGATTTAGTAAGTGCTGATGGAAGAATTCTTAACAACTATTCTTTGCAGGTTAATGAGAGCTCTTTAACGGGAGAGTCTTTAAATGTCGATAAAATGGATGGAATCATTCATGAAGATGAACCACTAGCAGATAGAATTAACATGGTTTATTCAGGAAGTTTAGTAGCATATGGTAGAGCAACTGTTTTAGTTACAGGAACAGGAATGAATACAGAGATTGGTAAGATTGCTAGTCTTATGAATGCAACAAAAGAAAAAAGAACACCGCTTCAAATTAGCTTAGATGCATTTAGTAAAAAGCTTGCAATGGTTATTATTGTAATATGTATAGGTGTATTCTTTTTAAGTTTATATAGAGATATGGAGATTATTGATTCGCTGATGTTTGCAGTTGCGCTTGCAGTTGCAGCTATTCCAGAAGCATTAAGTTCAATAGTAACTATAGTTCAGGCAATTGGTACGCAAAAGATGGCTAGCCAGAACGCAATAATAAAAGAATTAAAAGCTGTTGAAAGTCTTGGTAGTGTTGCAGTTATATGTTCAGATAAAACTGGTACTTTAACACAAAACAAGATGACAGTTCAAGATATTTACATAAATGATACTGTTATCTCAGCGAAAGAATTAGATACAGATAAGCAACTTCATAATTATCTTGTGTACGCATCAATCCTTGATAATGATTCAAGTATTACAGATGGCAAGCCTATAGGAGATCCTACTGAATATTGTCTTATCGAGATGGCTAATATTGCTGGCATAGATGAGAATGTAATAAGAGCATCAATGCCAAGAATCGAAGAGATTCCATTTGATTCAGATAGAAAACTTATGAGTACAAAAAACAATGTAAATGGTAAGATTACAGTTCTTACTAAGGGCGCTCTTGATGTTTTACTTGAAAGAAGCTTATACATTGCTAAAGATAAAGAAGTCTGTAAGATGACAGAAGAAGAAAAAGAAAAGATTCAAAATATGAACCTAGAGTTTTCTAAAAGAGGTCTTAGAGTCTTGGCATTTGCATATAAACATGTGGATGAAGACTATGAGCTTACAATAGAGAATGAAAAAGATTATACCTTCCTTGGACTAATATCTATAATTGATCCACCAAGAGAAGAGTCAGCCCTAGCGGTTAAAGATGCAAAGAGTGCCGGCATTAAGACTGTAATGATTACAGGTGATCATAAGATTACAGCAACAGCGATTGCTACCCAAATAGGAATATATGAAGAAGGTGACATTTCTTTAACGGGTGCTGAACTTGATGCTTTAAATGATTCACAGTTAGATGAGATCCTTGAAAAAGTATCAGTATATGCAAGAGTTTCTCCTGAAAATAAGATTAGAATTGTTGATGCATGGCAAAGAAAAGGTGTGTCTGTTGCGATGACGGGTGATGGTGTTAATGATGCACCCGCTCTTAAGAAAGCAGATATTGGTGTTGCTATGGGTATTACAGGAACCGAAGTTTCTAAAGATGCCGCTTCTATGATTTTGACAGATGATAATTTTGCTACTATTATAAAAGCAGTAGCGAATGGTAGAAATGTATATCGTAATATTAAAAATGCTATTCAATTCCTTCTTTCAGGTAATACAGCAGGAATACTAGTTGTTTTATATACATCTCTTATGGCTCTACCTGTTCCTTTTGTTCCAGTTCATTTATTGTTCATCAATCTTTTGACAGATTCTTTACCAGCGCTTGCAATTGGTATGGAACCAGCAGATAAGTCACTATTAAAACAACCACCAAGAGATCCTAAAGCAGGACTTTTAACTAGAGCATTTTTACTAAAGCTTCTTGGTCAAGGTGGTGCAATTGCTATTGCTACTATAGTTGGTTATCATATTGGACTTGAAAAAAGCCCTGCAACTGCAAGTACTATGGCGTTTACTGTACTTACAATGTCAAGACTGTTCCATGGTTTTAACTGTAGAAGTCAAAAGCCTATATTAAAGATTGGATTTAGAAGTAATTTGTGGAGTGTAGGTGCATTCTTTACAGGAGTAGTTCTTTTAAACTTAGTGTTATACATTCCATTTTTACAAAGAGTATTTGAAGTTGTTAACCTTGATAGAACGGGAATAATGCTCATATATGGACTTGCATTCCTCCCAACAGTTGTTATTCAAATATACAAAACGATTGCAAATGTAATAACTTCTAAAGCTAAGGCTGCTTAAAAGTCTAAGCTAGTAAATGCAGTCTTCTTCTATTACTGCAAGTTCTAGATAATCAAAATCTATTTCGTCGATGAAGTTGTCTTTGTAAAAGCGGACTTTATCGTGAATTTTAAACTCGGTTATATTGTTTTCTAACCATAAAGGATTGCTTAAATCAAATTCTTTACATATAGCATCGATTGCATCAAGAACTTTTTTGGTGCGGTTGGTGCTATTGTTGTTTTCGATAACAGTATCCTTTAACATTCTATTTTCTTTGAAAATTTTTGCCCATATACGAAACATATTATTTCCTCTTTCTTTTTTATGATTTATAATATAATCAAGCGATAAAATACAATTTTTAATAGCTTTTAAGAATATTATGTTATATTATATTATTATTAATTGTTTTAGGTTATGTAAATAAATAGTCACATATATTTACTAAACGATAAGCATTTCTGATTTTGAGTAATAATAGAAGTATAAAGCTTAAATTAAGAATTGTAAAGTTAGATAATAATTAACATACAAGGGAGATTTATCATGGGTATAGGCGAAGCAAGAAGAGAAAATATAATTAATATACTTAAACAAAGAGATGAGCCGGTTGTAGGAACAGAACTTGCAAGGTTATTAGGCGTAAGCAGGCAAGTTATAGTACAAGACATCGCACTTTTAAGAGTAAGTACTGACTATAAAATACTTGCAACTAACAAAGGTTATATAATATTTGAAAAAGAAAAAGATTCAGTGCAAAGAATAATACCAGTTCTTCATAATGAAGATGATATTGAAGATGAATTGTTAACAATTATTAATAATGGTGGAAAGATTCATAATGTTATATTAGAACATGATATTTATGGTGACATTACGGTTGATCTTATAATTGAATCAAAAAGAGATTTAGAAGATTTTCTATACAAGCTTAGTGTGTGTAAAGCTAAGCCTTTAAGCCACTTAAGTAATGGCGCACATTTTCATACAGTAAGTGCTATCTCAGAAGAGGTATTAGACAACATAGAAAGAGCATTAAAAAAGAAGGGATACACACAACAATGAATACAATAAAGAAGATATTAAATAGAATATTTATAGAAGGGCTTAGTGGAATGGCGCTTGGTCTTTTTGGAACTTTGATAGTTGGAACTATCATAAGCCAGATTGGTAACCAAATTGGCGGTGAGATAGGAATAAGAATGGTATTTGCTGGAAGTATGGCAAAAAGCATAATGGGTGCAGGTATCGGTGTAGGTGTAGCTTGTAAGTTTTCTCAAGGACCGTTAGTTACAGCCGCTGCAGCAGTTGCAGGTATGGTAGGAGCTTTTCCTAACATTGCAGGAAATATTAGTCTAGGAATTCCAGGAGAACCTTTAGGAGCATTTTTATCTGCCTATGTTGCTGTTGAAGTAGCAAGATTAGTTGTGGGAAAAACTAAAGTAGATATACTTTTAGTGCCTCTAACAGGAATTGCAGTAGGAACAAGTGTTGCACTTACAGTAGGTCCGGTGATTTCAGATTTTGTTAAAACTCTAGGCGAGTTCATTAATTGGGGTACAGAGCAACAGCCTGTACTAATGGGTATAATAGTAGCAGTGGTTATGGGAATGATTCTAACACTTCCAATAAGTTCGGCAGCTATTGGCTTATCACTCCAATTAAGTGGGATAGCTGCTGGTGCAGCAGTTATTGGCTGTTCAGCGCAAATGATAGGTTTTGCAGTTTCAAGCTTTAGAGAAAATAAAGTATCAGGTCTTATAGCTCAAGGCGTAGGTACTTCTATGTTACAAATTCCAAACATTTTCAAAAAACCAATAATTTGGATTCCACCTATTATAGCTAGTGCTATTCTAGGTCCAATATCATCTGCTTTATTAAAGATGGTTAATACACCTACAGGTTCTGGAATGGGAACTTCGGGACTAGTTGGTCAGTTTACAGGATTTGAAGCAATGACAAAGGCGGGAATGTCATCTGTAAATGCTTTGTTTCAATTAGGTATTATGCATATATTACTACCAGCAATAATTACACTTGCAATATCAGAATTTATGAGAAAAATGAAGTGGATAAAAAAAGGTGACATGTTACTAAAACTTTAGCAAACGAGAGGGAGATATCGATGAACAATATTTTATCAGGTGGAATAAATGAATTAGAACAAATTAAATCAGCCTTAATCACTCTTAACCAAGTAAGAGATAATATAGAAGGCTTAAATGCAGACAAACTTAGACTAGAAAAAGAAATAGACTCTGATGAGACACTTCTATTAAACACTATTGATGAAACAATTTCAAAGAGACGACAAGAAGTTGTTTCAAGTTTTGATAAAGAGATAGAAAAAGATCAGACAAGATTAAAAAAGGTAAGGTCTGACAGAGATAAAAAGAAAGCAAAAAAAGTAAATGAAAGAATAATAGAAGAAACTAAAGAGTTGAACGAGGAAAACAGGACACTTAGAGACGAGATAAGAAATATTCTAAAGCAAAAAGGCATTAGTAAAGTCTTTGATAACAAATTAGTATATAGTCTATATTTTCCTAAAGGAATAATTGAAAAAGCAATTCTGTTATTGTTTTTTGTTTTAGATTTTTTTGCTATCCCTTATCTGATAACAAAGTTGTTGTTAGATTGGCATTGGTTTTTTGAAAGTATAGTTTATATATTGATAGTAGCTATATTAACTTACTTATACTACTATGGATTCAGCTATTTTAGAACTGAGAATAAAGAAACCTACGCACTAGTTAGTTTACCTAGGCAAAAGATAATCCAAAACAAAAAAACTATAAAAATTATAATCAAAGAAATTAAGAAAGACAAGAATGAAGAAAACTATGATTTATCAACTTTTGATACTCAAATAAACGAGATAGAAGGTAGTATAAAAAATGTTGTAGATCAAAAAAACGTGGCACTACAATTATTTGAAAAAGAAACAAAAGAAAAGATAGCACAAGAGATTAAAGCACAAAACGAACCAAGAATTGAAGAATTGAAAAAGAATTTATTTGAAGTGGTAAACAAATCAAGAGAACTTCAAGAAAAGCAAAAGGAAATTCTTATATATAACACTTCTAATTACGAAGCCTTTATAGGTAAAGAAAATATGGACGTTGAAAGAATAGAAAGATTACAAATCATTTTACAGGAGCAAAATGCTTCTAATATATCAGAAGCGATTCAAAAATTGAACAATACTGTAAACTAAATTTGGAATTATGTTAATAACTATTATATAAAAGTGTAAAATAAAATCAGGGCATATAAAAAATAACAAAGTTAGTGTAATAAACAACTAAAGTTACACAATAGTTAATAAAATTGTTGAAAAACTTATTTGCAGTGTCGATAAATTCACATCAGGCTTAAATTTACTAGAAAATATAGGGTGAATAATGTATAATTCTTTTTGTGTAAGGATTGTGGATAATGTGTATAAATATTTAACAAATGAAGCGGCTAAAAAATTGCATAAAATTAAGTCTATGAGAAAGTTAAAACAGAACAAAAATATTAGATATTGAATGAAAAGATATATAAAAGTGGTTAGAAAGGCATAGAGTAATGTCGAAAAAGAAAAATGAAAAAGAAAGTTTAAATTTGGTTAACCTAGAAGAAAGAAAGCCCAAAAAAGATATTGATTTAGAATTAAAAGAAATGAACAAAAAGATAAGGCAACATAAAAATTCGATTATTACTATAGTAACTTCTCTTATTATAATTGCAGTTCTAATAGTGTTTGGGATTTATCAATATAATAAAAATAAAACATATACAGCCTATGTAGTTAACAATAAGATGGATTCTGAAAATAACATAGATGCTAGTTATTATGAATTTGGCGAATATTTATTAAAGTGTAGTACAGATGGAATTACTTATTATAAGAATGATAAATTAATATGGAATCACGGTTTTGAGATGAAGGATCTGCTTATTGATATTTGTGATAGTTATGTTGCAATCGCTCAAAAGAACACAAACTCCATATATATATTTAATGAATCAGGACAGGTAGGAAGTGCTGAGGCTAAGTTTCCAATAAAGAAATTGCAAGTAGCATCTCAAGGTGTTGTAGCAGTTGTTACAGAAGATGAAAAGGTAAATTATATAGAAGTAATAGATAAAAAAGGCAATCAAATATCTGTAGGAAAGACTGTACTATCAGGTGATGGTTATCCTGTGGACATTTCAATATCACAAAATGGTGAAAAACTTATAGTGTCATATCTTTATGTTAGTGAAGGACAAACCCAATCAAAGGTGGTTTTTTATAATTTCTCAGAAGTTGGACAAAATGAGATTGACAATCTAGTTGGTGGCTATAATCACTATAAAACCACAATAGTACCAGAAGTGGAGTTTATAAACAATGATAGAGCCATAGCAATGGGTGATAATATGTTTACAATATTTGAAATTGAACAGAAGCCAGAAATAACATTTGAAAAAAAAATTGATAGAAAAATCAAGAGTGTTTTTTATAGTGAAACGAATATAGGTATAATACTTGAAGGTGATAAAGAAGATGATAATTACCATCTAATCGTATATGATGAAAGCGGCAATGAGGTGGTTTCAAAGGAATTTGACTTAAAATATAAAAAAGTTAAGTTTGATAAAAATAATATATTAATCTATAATAATACGGAGATTATGATTATTTCTAATAAAGAAGTGGTTAAGTTTGATTACAAGTTTAAAGAAGATGTTATTGATATTCTAACAACTAAAAAAGATTATGAGTACATATTAATTACTAATAACAAGATTGAGAATATAGTGCTAAAGTAAATTATAAGCTTAGCTCCAAAAGCGCAATAAATTAATAGATAATAAATTAATAGATAAAATAGCAGTTAAAAATATAATAGATTGTGAAAGGAAAAGTACATTCCATAAATTAGAATGTACAGGTAAGTGTATGATAGGATATGTAGTTTTGTTAGGACTAATTGGATATTTAGCGTTAAGAGCATACATTGGTTATAAAAAAGGTTTTGTAAAAACTGTTTTATCAATAGCAAATCTTTTGATAGCTATAGTAGTGGCAGCAATGGTAGTAACACCAGTAGCCTCATTTTTAAAGGCTAATACACAAATGCATGAAAAAATTCATTTTAATGTAAGTGAGTATGTTGACGAAAATGCTGTTATAGATGAAAAAACTGTTAATAATTTGGAGTTGCCAGAAGCGATTAAAGATATGCTTATTAAAGAGGCAGATACGGAAGTTACTTCATATACTACGCAAGTAGTTGATAAACTTAGTGATCTTATTCATAGAGCATTAACGTTCTTGATACTTGTTGTTGTCTTATATATAACCATCAAAATTCTTATAAATGTATTGGATTTGGTTACAAAGCTTCCGGTTTTAAATCAGATTAATAAAGTCTCAGGACTTATAATTGGTATTCTTAACGGATTAGTAACCATATGGATAGCGGCAATTGTTCTTACTATATTCAGTAATACAGAATCAGCACAGGAAGTCTTTAAAATTATAAATGGCAATGAAGCTTTGTCATTTATTTATAACAATAACGTGTTGGTAGTGTTGTTCACAAAATGGCT
>CAZIGN010000057.1:0-12565 GCA_964538805.1 uncultured Lachnospiraceae bacterium | reverse complement strand
CCACTTAGAATTGCTCTGGGTTTTGATGCAGGCATTTCAGAAGGATAAAGATATTGATAAGACATAAGTGAAGATTCCATCAGGCACAGATGGGTAAGAAATGGAATTGCCGAGTGCAGTAGTGTTTAAAGTACATAAATATAGAAAGTGCTTTAAAGAATGGCGACAAAAAAACGTGACTACCATAATGGGGTAATCACGAAGTAAGAACATGATGTGTGTTATAATTTCTTTTTGCTGGAGCAAAGCATGCCTCTTTATTAAGAATCTTCATTAAGTTATAAGATTCTACTCAATCTTCCAAACCTCCTATCAAATCATCAAGGTTATCATCTTCACTTGTTTGAATAACAAGTTTATCACTGATATCTTTAATCGTAAGCTTATAGCAAGCCAATGCTTTTTCCAAGGTTTCTAAGGGTATTGCCTTATGATTATAATTATAGATAACATAATCTATATATTCGTATGGTATTGCTATCTCCTTACTCGCTTCATTTAACCTGCTATTACCACCAACACTTTTTAATAGATTTCCAACACGAGTTTGATTTTTTTTACTATCCAAAATGATCTTTTGCGAAGAATTGATTTTTCCAAGATTTTCCAATCGATTTATTGTCAAGTTAAATGTTACGCTTTTGTAACATCATAATTATAGTTGTTGTATTTTTGATACATAAAATTCAAAGTGATAAAAGTGACATAGGTAACTATATTTAATTCATGCATAATTCGAAAGAAATTTCTTGTAGTTGACAAATAAGCTATTTTTTTGTAGAATTTAATAAATATATAAAAGACTATGAAAAAGACAGTAAGATTTTTATGAAATTTATAGAGAGTCCGTGATGGTGGAATACGGATAAGAGTAGTAGAGATTTGAATATCACTTTGGAGTCGCAGCCTGAAGAATCTAGTAAGTGCTGACGAATTTCCTGCGTTAAAGGAACACATATAAAATGGAGCTAGAATTTAAGTAAGTATAGCAAAAGGAGTATGCTGTAAAGGTGGTTAACGAACTCTAGCTTTCGTCCTATTACAGGGCGGAAGCTTTTTTGATTTTGAAAGTTTTAAAGCTTATAAAATACGAAGTAACATAAGCAAATATCAAAGACTTACAAAAGTATGAGCAAAACCAAACTAGTTACAAAGTATAATCAAAACCAAACTAGTTACAAAGGTATGAGCAACACTAAACATAGTCATTTTTAGGTTTTAAGTGGAAGAAATAACATAAAAGGATGGATGCATAACCGCAACTCTTTCACTATAAAAGCGGTGTTAGTATAACTAAATGCAAAATAATATGTATAAGAAAGTATCGACGGACCTTAATTTTGTGCAAAGAGAAAAGGAAGTAGAACAGTTTTGGAAGGATAATAAGATTTTTGAGAAAAGTATGGAATCGAGAAAAGAAGGAGAGACATATACATTTTATGATGGACCTCCAACGGCTAATGGAAAGCCACATATCGGACATGTATTAACGCGTGTAATAAAAGATATGATTCCTAGATATAGAACAATGAAAGGATACATGGTGCCTAGAAAAGCTGGTTGGGACACTCATGGTCTTCCTGTTGAGTTAGAAGTTGAAAAACTTTTAGGAATAGATGGAAAAGAGCAGATTGAAGAATATGGAATGGAACCTTTTATAGAAAAATGTAAAGAAAGTGTTTGGAAATATAAAGGTATGTGGGAAGATTTCTCAGGAACAGTAGGTTTTTGGGCAGACATGGAAGATCCTTATGTAACTTATCATAATAATTATATAGAATCTGTATGGTGGTCGTTAAAAGAAATATGGAATAGAAATCTTTTATATAAAGGTCATAAGATTGTTCCTTACTGTCCGAGATGTGGAACTTCACTTTCAAGCCATGAAGTAGCACAAGGATATAAGGACGTTAAAGAAAGATCAGCAATAGTAAGATTTAAAGTAATAGGAGAAGATGCATACTTTTTAGCATGGACAACTACTCCATGGACACTTCCTTCAAATGTAGGTTTGTGCGTTAACCCTAATGAAGATTATGTACTTGTTAAACATGAAGATAAAAATTATTATATGGCACAAGCATTACTTGAAGCTGTATTAAAAGAAAACTATGAAGTAGTTAAGACATTTAAAGGAAAAGAACTTGAGTACAAAGAGTATGAACCTTTATATTCACAAGGAACATTAGAAAAAAAAGCTCACTTTGTTACAATAGGAGATTTCGTTACCCTTACTGATGGTACAGGTATTGTACATATGGCACCAGCATTTGGTGAAGATGATGCAAAGATAGGTAGAAAGTATGACTTACCATTTGTTCAACTTGTTGATTCAAAAGGTGATATGACACAAGAAACCCTTTGGCCTGGTGTTAACTGTAAAAAAGCAGATCCTTTAGTTATAAAAAACCTTGAAGAAAGAGGATTGTTATTTGAAGCTCCTGTATATGAACATAGCTATCCACACTGCTGGAGATGTGACACACCACTTATCTATTATGCTAATGAATCTTGGTTTATAGGAGTTTCAGAAGTTAAAGAGGACTTGATTGCTAACAATAATACTATCAATTGGATTCCAGAATCAATAGGTAAGGGAAGATTTGGTGATTGGCTAGAAAATGTTCAAGACTGGAACATAAGTAGAAATAGATATTGGGGAACGCCACTTAACATTTGGGAATGTGAATGCGGTCATTTCCACGCGATAGGAAGTATAGAAGAGCTTAAAAAAATGTCTAATAACTGTCCGGATGAGATCGAATTACACCGTCCATTTATAGATGAAGTTACTATTGCTTGTCCAAAATGTAGCGAACAAATGAAAAGGGTACCAGAGGTTATTGATTGTTGGTATGATTCAGGCTCAATGCCATTTGCACAACATCATTATCCATTTGAAAACAAAGAATTATTTGAAGCACAATTCCCTGCTAATTTTATATCAGAAGCAGTAGATCAAACAAGAGGATGGTTCTATTCATTACTTGCTATATCTACATTGATATTTAATAAAGCACCTTATAAAAATGTAATAGTATTAGGACATGTTCAAGATGAAAATGGACAAAAAATGTCTAAATCAAAAGGAAATGCTGTAGATCCGTTTGAAGCTCTTGATGCATATGGAGCAGATGCAATTCGTTGGTATTTTTATGTTAACTCAGCTCCATGGTTACCTAACAGATTCCATGGTAAAGCAGTTGTAGAAGGCCAAAGAAAGTTTATGGGAACATTATGGAACACTTATGCATTCTATGTTTTGTATGCGAACATTGACAAATTTAATCCGACAGAATATAAGTTAGAATATGATAAACTGCAAGTAATTGATAAATGGTTACTATCAAAGCTTAATACATTAGTTGCAAATGTTGACAACTTCCTTGAAAATTATAAAATACCTGAAACAGCAAGAGCGCTACAAGAATTTGTTGATGAATTAAGTAACTGGTATGTAAGAAGAACAAGAGAGAGATTCTGGGCAAAAGATATGCCACAAGATAAGATTAATTGCTACATGACACTTTATACAGCGTTAGTAACATTGTCTAAATTGGCAGCTCCTATGATTCCATTTATGACTGAAGAAATCTATCAAAACTTGGTAGTGACTGTTGATAAAAATGCAAAAGAGAGTATACATTTGTGTAATTTCCCAGAAACTATCAAAGAATATGTGGACAAAGAATTAGAAGAAAACATGGATAGAGTTTTAGAAGTTGTTGTTATGGGAAGATCTTGTAGAAATTCTTCAAACATCAAAAACAGACAACCAATTGGAAAAATGTATATTAAGGCTAATTGGCAGTTGAGTGATTTCTATAAGGAAATTATTTCTGAAGAATTAAATGTTAAGAATATTATATTCTCAGAAAATGTAAGCGATTTCACAACATTTTCATTTAAACCACAATTAAAGACAGTAGGCCCAAAATATGGTAAGCAATTAAATGGAATAAGAGAATACTTATCTAATGTTGATGGCAATGAAGCTATGAAAGAATTAGAAGAAAACAAATCTATAAAATTCGTGGTTAATTCAGATGAAGTAGTACTTGAAAAGGAAGATTTGTTAATAGAAACTGCTCAAGTTTCTGGATATGAATCAATTACTGATAATGAGATAACTGTAGTCTTAGATACTAATCTTAATGACGAGCTAATAGAAGAAGGTTATGTAAATGAGCTAGTAAGTAAGATTCAAACTATGAGAAAAGAAGCAGGTTTTGAAGTTGTTGATAAAATTAAGATTTTTGTTGACAAAAATGAGGAAATTATTGGTATAATAAAGAATAACGAAAAAGAAATTATGAGTAATGTTCTTGCTGAAGAAATTATTTATTCAAAGCTTGAAGGTTATACAAAAGACTGGAATGTAAATGGACAAGAAGTATCATTAGGAGTTGTAAAAAAGTAATCGTTAATATTTAGTTTTAAAGCACCATTTGGAGCGGAAAAGAGGGTATATGAACGAGAAAGATAAAAAGAAATTACAAACAGGTACTACGGCTAGTGAAAAGTTAAAAGAAGTCTATGAGCAATTAGCACGTGACAAATTCAAAGAAGATTTTAAAGAGCAGATAAAAGATTATGTAAAGATCGTATCTAGAAAAAGTATAGCAGAAGCAACAGACAAGGATAGATTTTCTGGTTTAGCTTATGCGGTTAAAGAGATGATAGTTGATAGATGGATAGCATCTCATAAGGCTATTGAACAACAAGATCTAAAGATAGTTTATTATCTTTCTATGGAATTTTTGATAGGTAGACTTTTAGGTAACACTATAATTAACCTTTCGGTAGGTGACATTATAAAAGAAGCTATTGAAGAGTTAGATATTAACCTTAATGCAGTGGAAGATGAAGAACCAGATCCAGCACTTGGTAATGGTGGACTTGGAAGGCTGGCAGCTTGCTTTTTAGATTCTCTTTCAACCCTTGGATATCCAGCTTATGGTTGTGGAATTAGATACCACTACGGTATGTTTGAACAAAAAATCATTGATGGATATCAAGTAGAAGTTCCAGATGAATGGCTAAGAAATGGTAATCCGTTTGAGATTCGTTGTGATGAATGTGAATTTGAAATTAAATTCGGCGGAAATGTAGTTGTTAAAACAGATGAAAAAGGTCGTAACCATTTTGATGTTGATAATTATAATGCAGTAAAAGCAATTGGCTATGATATGCCAGTTGTTGGCTATGGTGAAACTATTGTTAATACCTTAAGAATTTGGGATGCACAACCAGTTCAAAGATTTGTATTAGATTCTTTTAACAAAGGAGATTATGCAAAAGCAACAGAAGAAGAAAACCTTGCAAAGACTATATGTGAAGTCTTATATCCTTGTGATGAACATATGGCAGGTAAGGAATTAAGACTAAAACAACAATATTTCTTTGTATCAGCAAGTGTTCAAAATGCACTTAAAAAGTATATGAGAAACCACGATGACATTCACAAACTACATGAAAAAGTAGTGTTTCAGATGAATGATACTCATCCTACTATTTGTGTGCCAGAATTAATGCGAATACTTATGGATGATTATTTTCTAGAATGGGATGAAGCATGGGAGATTACTAACAAAACTTGTGCATATACAAACCATACTATTATGGCAGAAGCCCTAGAAAAATGGCCAATAGATTTATTTTCATCACTTCTACCAAGATGTTATCAAATTATTGAAGAGATAAATAGAAGATTTGAAGAACAGATTAAGAAAATATATCCTAACAACGAAGAAAAACTTAGGAAGATGCTTGTAATCTATGATGGACAAATAAGAATGGCTAATATGGCTATAGTTGCAAGTTTTTCGATTAATGGTGTCGCAAGATTGCATACAGAGATTCTTAAAAAGCAAGAACTTAAAGATTTTTATGAGATGATGCCAGAAAAGTTTAACAATAAAACTAATGGTATAACTCAAAGAAGATTCTTACTTCATGCAAATCCACTGCTTTCTGAATGGGTTACTAAAAAAGTTGGAGATTCTTGGATAACTGATTTATCAAAGATAAAAGGCATAATAGAATATGCTAATGATCCTGTAGCTCAAGCTGAGTTTATGGAGATCAAATATAAAAACAAATTAAGACTTGCAGAATATATCAAAAAGCATAACGGAATTGATATTAACCCGAATTCTATATTTGACGTACAGGTAAAAAGATTGCATGAATATAAGAGACAACTACTTAATATTTTACATGTAATGCATCTTTATAATGAAATAAAAGAAAGACCAGATATGGATTTTTATCCAAGAACATTTATATTTGGTGCAAAAGCTGCA
Organism: uncultured Lachnospiraceae bacterium; assembly: GCA_964538805.1. Taxonomy (GTDB): domain Bacteria; phylum Bacillota; class Clostridia; order Lachnospirales; family Lachnospiraceae; genus CAZIGN01. The sequence continues at coordinate 6,260 of CAZIGN010000057.1, read as the reverse complement.
GCTGGCTATAAAAGAGCAAAGATGACTATTAAACTAATTAATAGTGTTGCAGATGTAATCAATAATGACAAGTCAATAAACAACAAGATTAAAGTTGTATTCATTGAGAATTATAGAGTTTCAAATGCAGAATTGATATTTGCGGCAGCAGATATAAGTGAACAAATTTCTACAGCTAGTAAAGAAGCTTCTGGAACAGGAAACATGAAGTTTATGCTAAATGGAGCGATAACAATTGGTACACTAGATGGTGCAAATGTTGAGATAGTTGAAGAAGTAGGAGAAGAAAATGCATTTATATTTGGATTAAAGGCAGAGGAAGTTATTAATTATGAAAATAATCATAATTATGATCCGATGGAGATTTTTAATAATGATATGGATATTAGAAAAGTCTTAATGCAACTTATAAATGGAACCTATTCACCTGATGATACTGAGCGTTTCAGGGAAATTTATAATTCACTACTTAACACTAAGAGTTCACAAGTAGCAGATACATATTTTATTTTAAAAGATTTTAAAGATTATGTTAGAGCACAAAAGGAGATTACAAATCTTTATGAACATGAAAAAGAATGGGCGAAAGCAGCCATTATTAATATTGCTTGTTCAGGTAAGTTTTCTTCAGATAGAACGATCGAAGAATATGCTAATGAGATATGGAAACTAACAAAGGTTGAGGATTTTTAAATAATATTAAATTTTTATAAATGTATTTGATAAGATTGATTAATTCATAGTAATTTAGTATTATTTGTATCACAGAGGCATTATGATGTGACTACATTATGGTGCCTTTATGAAATTCTTAGATTTATAAGTTGAAAGAAAGAATATAAGAAAGGATTTATATGCAATGCCCGTACTTTCAACTATATATTGGGCAATATCGTAAATATTCGATAAGCATGGGAGAAGAATATGAAAAAGATTTTAAGTTTATTATTAATGACTACATTAGTTGTAGGTTTAGTTGCTGGATGTGGCAGCTCAGACGACAAACAAAAGTCGGACAAGTTTTACATCGGTGGAATTGGACCAGTAACAGGTGGTGCTGCCATCTATGGTCAAGCAGTTAAAAATGCAGCAGAATTAGCTGTAAAAGAGATTAATGCAGCAGGTGGTATCAACGGAACAAAGATTGAATTTAGATTTGAAGATGATGAGGCAGATGGTGAAAAAGCTGTAAATGCATATAATAACCTTAAAGACTGGGGAATGCATATGCTTATGGGAACAGTAACTTCAGGAGCTGGTGTTACAGTAGCAGAAAAGACTTTTGAAGATAGTATGTTCCAACTAACACCTTCAGCATCTAGTGTTGATGTTGTTGCAAATGATAATGTGTTCCAAGTTTGTTTTACAGACCCTAACCAAGGAATTGCATCTGCACAATATATCGCAGAACATAAAGTTGCAACTAAAGTAGCTATTATATATGATAGTTCTGATATTTATTCAACAGGAATTTACGAGAAATTTGTATCAGAAGCTAACAAACAAAACTTAGAAATAGTTTCTAGTGCAGCGTTTACAAGTTCAAGTAAAACAGATTTTAATGTTCAAATTCAAGCAGCAAAAGATAAAGGCGCAGAATTAGTATTTTTACCTATTTATTATGCAGAAGCTTCTTTGATTTTAGCACAAGCTAAAGCACTTGATTATAAGCCTATTTTCTTTGGATGCGATGGTCTAGATGGTATTTTGACAGTTGAAAATTTTGATAAAACTTTGGCAGAAGGCGTTATGTTATTAACACCATTTGCAGCTGATGCAACAGATGATGCAACAGTTAAGTTTGTAAAAGCTTATAAAGAAGCATACAAGAATGAAGTACCAAATCAATTTGCTGCTGATGCTTATGATGCAATATATATTATTAAAGCAGCTATTGAAAAAGCTAATGTTAAGTCAACTCAATCAGTAAAAGATATGAATGAAGCTATTAAAAAAGCAATGACTGAGATAAAGTTTGATGGTTTAACTGGTAGTGATATGACATGGAAAGCAACTGGTGAAGTTAATAAAGAACCAAGAGCTGTTGTTATTAAAAACGGGGCTTATGTTTTAGCTGAATAGACTAAATGGATTAGAAGGGTGTCAAATTAGGCACCTTTTCTAAGACCTAGAAAGGCATGGTCAATATGAAATTTTTATTCTATTTAATAAGTGGTATAAGTCTTGGAAGTATTTATGCAATTATTGCATTAGGTTATACAATGGTTTATGGAATAGCAAAGATGCTTAATTTTGCACATGGTGATGTAATTATGGTGGGTGGTTTTGTTACATTTACAGCTATGAGTTCAAGTGGATTACATCCTTTAGGGGCGGTTTTATTATCAATTGTTATTTGTACAGTATTAGGTGTTACCATAGAAAAGGTAGCATATAAACCTCTTAGAAAAGCAACATCACTTGCAGTTTTAATTACTGCTATTGGTGTTAGTTATTTTTTACAAAACATCGGGTTGTTAATTTTTGGATCAGATACAAAATCATTTGAATCTGTGGTTAAGTTACCTGCATTAAAATTGGCAAGTGGAAGACTTAACATATCAGCAATAACTATAGTTACTGTAGTAGTAAGTCTTATAGTTATGGTTGCTTTAACAACATTTATTAAGAAATCAAAGACTGGACGAGCTATGCTTGCAGTCTCAGAAGATAAAGGTGCGGCAATGCTTATGGGCGTTAATGTTAATAGAACAATATCTATAACATTTGCCATAGGTTCAGCACTAGCAGCTATAGCAAGTGTTTTACTTTTCTCTGCTTATCCAAGCATATCTGCAACATCAGGAGCTATGCCTGGTATTAAAGCCTTTGTGGCAGCAGTTTTAGGTGGTATTGGTTCTATCCCTGGAGCAATGATAGGTGGTATTATTCTAGGAATAATTGAGATTTTATCAAGAGCTTATATATCTTCACAATTAGCTGATGCTATTGTATTTTTTGTATTAATTATAGTTCTTCTTGTTAAGCCTACAGGTATCTTAGGTAAGAAGATCCATGAGAAAGTGTAGGTGGATATATGCTTAAGAATAATAAATTAAAAATACATCCTAACAAAACAATTATTACGGTTATAGCCCTTATTATAGTATATTTAGTAGTAAATACTTTGGCGAATTCTGGAAGTTTGTCGTATCTTTTAATCGGACTTTTAGTTCCTTGCTGTTATTATGTGATACTTGCAATGTCCCTTAATCTAACGGTTGGTATTCTTGGAGAATTAAGTCTTGGACACGCAGGGTTTATGTGTGTTGGAGCATTTTCAGGAGCATTGTTTTCAAAAATCAATGCACAAAAGATTGAAAGTGATTATCTTAGATTCATAATAGCAATGATTATTGCAGCAGCAGTAGCGGCATTTTTTGGAATGATTATAGGTATTGCGGTTTTAAGACTTAAAGGTGATTATTTAGCTATTGTAACTCTAGCTTTTGGTGAAATTATGATGAATTTAACTCAACTTTTATATATAGGAGTAGATAGTAAGGGTTATCATTTTTCTCTAAAAGATGTTATGTCTTTGAATTTAGAAGAAGACGGTGAGGTTCTACTTAGGGGAGCGCAAGGTATTACAAGAGTTCCCAAAGTACCTTCAGAAAGTGCATTTTTAATTGGAATGGTTTTAGTTATAATCGCGTATGTTATAATTTCGAATTTGATTAATTCAAGAACTGGTAGAGCTATAATGTCAGTTAGAGATAATAGAATAGCAGCTGAGGCAATGGGAATAAATATTACAAAATATAAGCTTATAGCATTTACAATTTCTGCCGCATTAGCAGGTGTTGCAGGAGCGCTTTATTCTCATAATATATTTAATGTCGTGTCTACGCCAAAAGTATTTGGTTATAATATGTCTATTCTTATATTGGTATTTGTAGTTCTAGGTGGAATAGGTAGAATTAATGGTTCGATAATTGCTGCGGTTATATTAACTTTGCTTCCAGAATATTTAAGAGGTATGCAAGAATACAGAATGCTTATTTATTCAGTGGTTCTTATAGTTATCATGATAGTTAACTGGAATCCTACAATTAAAGAATACATGGATAAATATTCACCGATTAGATTGCTTAAAAAGAAAATGAGTACTCTTAAAGTTAAAGGAGGTAATTAGATGAGCGATAATTTATTATTAGAAGTTAAAAATCTAGGTATTTCCTTTGGAGGTTTAAGAGCAGTTGATAGTGTTATGCTTAATATTAACAAAGGTGAATTATATGGACTTATTGGACCTAATGGTGCAGGGAAAACTACTTTGTTTAATTTGTTAACAGGTGTATACAAACCTACTGATGGTATAATTAAGCTAGATGGTAAAAGTATTGTTGGTAAAAGTCCTGCTCAGATTAATCAATTAGGAATTGCTAGAACATTTCAAAATATAAGATTGTTTGGCAAGCAGTCTGTGCTAGACAATGTTAAAATAGGTTTGCATAATAAGTATAAATATTCTGCAATCGAAGGAATTCTTAGACTTCCGTCATATTTTAAGAAAGAAAAGCTTATGAAAGAAAAGGCGCTTGAATTATTAGAGGTGTTTGGCTTGCATGAAAAAGCAGACACATTTGCTCATAATCTTCCATATGGTGAACAAAGAAGACTTGAGATAGCAAGGGCGCTTGCAACAGAACCAAAACTTTTGTTACTAGATGAACCAGCAGCAGGTATGAATCCTAATGAAACAGAAAGCCTTATGGATATGATTAATCTTATCCGCAAAAAATATGGTGTAACTGTACTTTTGATTGAACATGATATGAAGCTTGTTGCAGGTATTTGTGAAAAGATACTAGTACTTAATTTTGGAACAGAACTTGCTAATGGTACTCCTTCTGAAGTACTTAATAATCCAGATGTTATTACTGCATATTTAGGTGAATAGGAGGGCTTATGTCGTTATTAAAAATAGAAAACTTAGAAGTATATTATGGAATGATAAAAGCTATTAAGGGTGTGTCGTTTGAAGTAAATGAAGGCGAAGTAATCTCTCTTATTGGTGCTAATGGTGCAGGAAAGACTACAATTCTTCATACATTAACTGGTTTAATATCACCAAAATCAGGAAGTATAGATTATAGTGGTATCAATCTTGTAAAAACACCTGCACATAAGATTGTTGAACTTGGAATAGCCCATGTTCCAGAAGGAAGAAGAGTGTTTTCTCAACTTAGTGTGTATGAGAATTTGCTTATGGGAGCTTTTACAAGAAAAGATAAAAAAGAGATTGAAGAGTCTTTACAAATGGTATACAAAAGATTTCCAAGACTTAAAGAAAGAGAAAAGCAGCTTGCAGGAACTCTTAGTGGTGGAGAACAACAAATGCTTGCAATGGGAAGGGCTTTAATGTCAAAACCAAAGATAATAGTAATGGATGAGCCTTCTATGGGTCTTTCACCTCTTTTTGTAAGTGAAATATTTAGTATAATTGAGGAAATAAGTAAAGCTGGTGTTACGGTTTTGCTTGTTGAACAAAATGCTAAAAAAGCATTATCAATAAGTGATAGAGCTTATGTTTTAGAAACTGGAAAGATTGTTCTTACTGGAAAAGCTAGTGACTTAATTAATGATGAATCGGTAAAAAAAGCTTATCTAGGTGAATAAGTTAGATAGAGCAGATTTTGATAATTAGCCGATTCGCCTAAAAGAAAGTGAGGTAGATATCATATGAAGAGATTTGTTATTACTATTGCAAGAGGTTATGGTAGTGGTGGAAAAACGATTGGTAGACTTCTGGCTAAAGAATTAGGTGTAGAATGCTATGACAGAGAGATTTTGAGACTTGCTTCAGATGACAGTGGAATCAATGAGGAGTTGTTTGCAAGAGCTGATGAAAAATTAAAAACTACAAGTGTATTTAAAGCTGCTAAGAACGTATACAAAGGTGAGCTTATTCCGCCAGATAGCGATGAATTCGTTTCAAATGATAATTTGTTTAACTACCAAGCTAAAGTGTTAAAAGAACTTTCTAAAAAAGAGTCTTTTGTTGTTGTTGGAAGATGCGCTGATTTTATTCTTAAAGATGAAGATGTTAACCTTATTAGATTATTTGTTCATGCGCCACTTGAACATTGTGTTAATGTTGTGTCAGGTATGTCTAGTATGAATAAGAAGGAAATTGAGCAGTTTATTGAAAAAACTGATAAAAGGCGTGAGGATTATTATCATTACTATACTGGTAAGGATTGGAATGATGCAAGAAATTATGATCTTTGCCTTAATAGTGAGGAGCTTAGTTTTGA
>CAZIGN010000056.1:0-12622 GCA_964538805.1 uncultured Lachnospiraceae bacterium | reverse complement strand
CTATAAATCCTTATAAAAATATTCTGTATCTAGTAGTTCTTTAGTTATGGTAGCACCTTTCTTTTTAAGTGCTATGTATCTATTAGTAACTTCTTTTGATTTTTTGTGTTTTTCTCTAAAATATTTTGAAAATGCTTCATCAAATAATGGCATACCGTCTATTTTTTCTCTTAATTGTTTTGAAAAAGGGCAATAAGTCGCGAGAATTTTTCTTGCATATTTATTGAGCCTAATAGCACCAATAGCTTCGTTTTTAATCCAAATTGTATAATCAAATATAAAAACTTCTCTAACACTGTTTCTACAATGTGTAATTTGAGCTTTTAACAACTCTTTTCGTTCAGGGGATAATTCCTTGTTTTTTCTGTAGAATTGTACATAATCATTATACTCAGCAGTCAGTGAAGGAATCCTTATATTATTCCAATTCATACCAAGTAAACTCTTTGATAATTCCCAACGGAACTTACCTAACATCTTAATTAGGGTATCGGATAAGTCACTTGAAAGCATAATAGGTAACAAGAATCGACCAGGACTATCTATTTTTTTGCCGGTAGTGTCTTGCCACATCATACCATTTGCACCAACAACAGGAAAAATTATTATTTCCGGATAAATCTCTTTTTGTATGAGCTCTTTTTGAATTCCTTTATCAGGATCTGCGTAAAGCATTTCTCTGTAAAACACAGAATAATCTATATTAGTTAACCTTCTTAAGGTATCATTGACATTCTTAGCTGTAAGATACATGTTTTCGATTTTTTTGTCAAAATTGTCACTTCTTAATATAGGAACAAAAGAAGAAAGGTTGCCGTTTAACAATCTATTATTACATTTGAAAAGATTACTAACTTCAAAACTAAGCTTAGCATTATTGTTGTTTATAAGTTCGGTTTCTTGTCCGTTTGATAAACCTTCACTTTTTTTCTTCTGTCTTATATAATCAGAATAATCAAGGTCAAATTCATTTTTAGAAGGCATCTCTTTTCCATCATATATTCTTTTCAACCAATCTTTTAAGGTATAGATATTGCATGGCTCATAAGATTCAATTGGAGTTAAAGAAATAAGAGTTTCTATCTCTTCTTTTTTAAGTAGAGTTTCATCTAAAAAGCCATAATCTAAAAACAAATCTATGATTTTACTAGGTTTGGGGTCTTTAAAATACACTTTTATAACCGCTAGATACAAATCATAATATAATTCGCCAATTACTTTGTATAATTTTCTATCATTTTCTTCGCGCGAGAACTTATCAGTCATTGATTTGTATTGATTTAGTAGTAATCTTAAAGCTTCTCTTTTTTCTTTCTCAAAATCACAATATGAAACGATATAGTTAAAAGAGTCTCTAAAATCAAGAAAACTTGTGAAATCAGACTTAAGTATAGGCTTGTTATCTAAATCAAGTATTATTTTATCTATAGCGTTATTAATATCTTCATAAAACACATTAAGTTCAATACTAAAATTATCAAGAAGTGATCGTTCAAAAGTTTCTATTGTTGCTTTTGTTGTATGTAATAAATTACTAATAAGTGAAATGTCTTTTGTTTCTTTTATATTATCCTTATCTAATGAATTTATCATTAAATGAATGCAACCTGATTCTTCGGTATCGTTTAGATTAGTTACTCTTTTAATCATGTCATGAGCTAATTTTACAAGAGAATCATAATCAGTAAAAATCTTTGCAAGTACTAAATTCTGTTCATTAAGAACGGACTTTGTATTTAATGTTAATTCTGAAAAAGCGTTAACTGGACTTGCTTCAAAATCAATAAATTTTTGTACTTTATCATAATAACTTTTTAAATTTAAAATATAAGATGATAGGTCATATTGAAAATCTATCTTTTTTTGATTTGCAACTAAATCTTTACAAAACTTAGAATAATATTTTTTGATTTGCAAAATTGAACTTTGAAAATCACTAATTGAGAGAAAAAAGTTTTCATAATAATTAGAAATTTTTTTGATTATTGAAGTAATCTCAATAAAATAATTCTCGTGAATATTAGGATTATCAACTAAATACTTTATAAAACTTGAATAATCAGTAGCAGGAAAAGTTATAACTTCAATGTCTGTATGTGCAACATAAGTGGCACTATAAATCTTGTTGTATAAGCTCCTTATACCTATAAAATTATCTTCATTAATAACAATTTCGTTTTTCTCTAAATTTTTAAGCGTACTTATTTTCTTGATTGAACCACTCAGTAGATAAATAACATGGGTTGTTTGTGCCCCTTTTTCTAATAAAATAGTTCCCTTTTCTATATTGGTTACAACACCGTGGTTTGTATTCATATATATATCCCTGCAAACATAACAAAATAAATTATTATGTAAACCTTTCATTAAGTAATAGTATTATAAGTCATCAAATTATTTATTTGGTGATTATTTAATACTTTATCAAAAACATAAAACTCATCAACATAGCCTTTGAAATATGGATCGTCCGAATATTGGCTTTTTCCAATGTATGCGGTTGTGGAGTAATATGACATCATTGTGTATAAAATATTTGTTGTAATTGACTCAATATTGCCATTGACATAAAGCTTTGCTACACCATTTTCCAATGTAAAAGCTATATGATGCCATTCATTTAAAGGAAGTTCATCTTTGTAAAAGCCTGTAAAATCTTTTCCTACAGTTGATTTGAATTTATATGTAAGTGTATTTGTTGTTGCGTTTTTTGTAGTTATATAAAACGAAGAAGTTAAATTACCTGTAGAAAATAATCTTTGCCAAGGTAAAGAACTCTCGCATTTGTACCAAAAAAGAATAGAAATATTTTCTGATTTTATGGCTTTGTGTGGAATTGTTATAAAAGAATTATCCCCACTAAAATAAGCTGATTTGCCAAACTTACCTTTATTACTTATAGTAACGTTATTGTAATCTGAAATATAATTTGAAACTCCATAATCAATAGTTACATCTTCGTTACTGTTAAAAGGATAGTGTATTAATATATGACTTATAATCTCATTATTCACAGTATTAATTTTAATAGTTTCATAATCATTTTTTGTATTGGCAACTTCACTAGAATCGCAAGAAGTTATAAATATCATAGATAAAGATGTAAATAGTATAAAAAAAGTTTTTTTCAAAATAATTACTCCTTTAATTAGTATTGATAAGTATTCGTTGCAATATATATATTTTAACCTAGAAATGTATACTTGACAACTTAAAGATTAAATTGTATTATATAAAAAGAGCAAAGGCGTTCTGTATTTTTCAGAACGTCTTTTTTTATTAAAAAAATGCAATGAAAGAGACTAAGGCTTAATATGGACTTAACAGGAAGAAGATGTCACCGACTGAGAGCAGCTTCACAAGTACTAAAGTTATTAGAACACTCCCGAGCAGATATCCTGAAGTTATATGGGTTGATATAAACTCAATAATCTAGGGATATACGAATAATACGCGTTAAGTATAAAAAGAGCAGGCTTTTGCCTGAATGCGGGTGGTACCGCGGAAATTGTAATTTTCGCCCCAAATAGTTTACTATTTAGGGGCTTTTTTAATACAAAAAACCCCTGTAAAAGTTTGATGAAGAGAAAGGAAGTAAAATTATGAGACAATTAAACGGTGAAACTAAAAAAGAAACAGTTATGATAAGTGAAATACTAACAAATAATCTTTTTGACTCTGAGGTGTTAGTAAACGGAAGTGTTCATAACATAAGACAAATGGGAGATATAACATTTATTGTATTAAGACAAAGTGAAGGATTATTACAGTGTGTTTTTGAAGAAGGAATAACAAAAGGCAATATAAAAGAGATTAAAGAAGGAGCAACTTTAAAGATAAGTGGAAAAGTTAATAAAGAAGAAAGAGCTCCACATGGTTTTGAAATCAGATTAATTGATATTTTGATATTATCAAGACCATACCAACCTATGCCAATTGCAATATCAAAGTGGAAACTAACTTCTAATCTTGAAACAATATTAGATTTAAGACCGATTTCACTTAGAAATATAAGAGAAAGAGCAAAGTTTAAGATTCAAGAAGCAGTCGTTAGAGGATTTAGAGATACATTGCAAAAAGAAAAATTCACCGAAGTAAGAACCCCGAAAATAGTTTCAAGAGGTGCTGAGGGTGGAGCAAACATTTTCAAATTAGATTATTTTGGAAAGAAAGCAGAACTTGCTCAAAGTCCACAATTTTACAAACAAACTATGGTAGGAGTTTATGATAGAGTATTTGAAGTTGCACCAGTATTTAGAGCTGAAAAACATAATACACATAGACATTTAAATGAGTATACAAGCATGGATTTTGAAATGGGATTTATTGATTCTTTTTATGATATTATGGAAATGGAAACAAAAGTTTTGAAAAATACCATGAAACTTTTAGAAGAAGAGTATTCTAAAGAACTAGATATTTTAAAGATCAAGCTTCCTAATGTAACTAATATTCCAAGTGTAAGATTTGATGAGGCTAAAAAATTAGTTTCAGAAAAATATGATAGAAAAATCCGTAACCCATATGATCTTGAACCACAAGAAGAAGTGCTTATAAGTCAGTATTTTAAAGAAGAATATGATGCTGATTTTGTATTCGTAACACATTACCCAAGTAAAAAAAGACCATTCTATGCTATGGATGATCCAAATGATTCAACATTTACTTTAAGTTTTGATTTATTGTTTAGAGGTGTAGAGATAACAACTGGGGGACAAAGAATTCACGATTATGAAGAACTTTGTGCTAAAATAGAAGCTAGAAATATGGATAAAGAAGGAATGGAACACTACCTGATGATTTTCAAACACGGAATAGCTCCTCATGGCGGTCTAGGAATAGGACTAGAAAGGCTTACCATGAAAATAATTGGTGAAGAAAATGTTAGAGAAACAACTTTGTTTCCTAGAGACTTATCAAGGTTAGAACCTTAAAGGAGGATATTATGCACATAAATGACGAAATGATAGAATATGTAGGGATATTAGCAAAACTTGACTTACAAGATAAAGAAAAACAAAAAGCAAAAGAAGATATGAATAAAATGTTAGATTATATCGAAAAATTAAATGAACTAGATACAAGTATGGTAGAACCTATGACACATATCTATAGTAATAATAATGTATTTCGTGAAGATGTAGTCACTAATGAAAATGAAGTAGAAAAAATACTTAAAAATGCTCCTGCAAAAAAAGATGGTTGTTTTAAAGTACCTAAGACTGTTGAGTAGTTTGCTGCAAGAAAGGAATTAATATGATTATTAATTATACAAGTCTCGAATTATCAAAAAAGATAAAAGAAGGACAAATAAAAGTTAGAGATGCTGTAGAATCAGTGTTTGAGGTAATAGAAGAAAAAGAAAAAGACCTAAACTGTTATATATCATATGACAAAGAAAGTGCTCTTAAAAGAGCAGATGAAGTACAAGAACTAATTGATAAGGGTTTAATAGATAGCTTAATTGCAGGAGTTCCTGTTGCGATAAAAGATAACATATGTACAAAAGGAACAAAAACTACCTGTGCTTCAAAAATACTTGAAAACTTTATACCTGAATATAATGCTGAAGTTATTACGAGATTAGAACAGGCTGGTGCGATTATAATTGGCAAGGCAAATATGGATGAATTTGCAATGGGCTCAACCACAGAAACATCCGCCTTTGGTATAACTAAAAATCCTCATGATTTAGGAAAAGTTCCTGGTGGTTCATCTGGAGGAAGTTGCAGCGCTGTTGCAGCAAACGAATGCTATTATGCTTTAGGATCAGATACAGGAGGATCTATAAGGCAACCAAGTTCTTACTGCGGCGTAACTGGAATAAAACCTACTTATGGGACGGTCTCTAGATATGGATTAATTGCTTATGCATCTTCTCTTGATCAAATAGGACCTGTAGGAAAAGATGTAGCTGATTGTGCAGCAATATTAGAAGTTATATCTGGATATGATAAAAAAGATAGCACTAGTGTTAAAAGAGATGATTACAACTTTACAAGTGCATTAGTTGACGATGTTAAAGGAATGAAAGTAGGTTTGCCAAGAGATTACTTTAAAGAAGGAATTCAAGAAGAAGTAAGGGAAGAAATACTTAAAGTTGCTGAAATATTTAGAAAAAAAGGAGCTATAGTAGAAGAATTTGATCTTGATTTGGTAGATTATGCTATACCTGCTTATTACATAATTGCATCGGCTGAGGCAAGTTCAAATTTATCAAGATTTGATGGTGTAAAATTTGGATTTAGACAAGAAAATTATGAAGGCTTACACGATATGTATAAAAAGACCAGAACAAATGGTTTTGGTGAAGAAGTAAAAAGAAGAATTATGTTAGGTTCTTTTGCACTAAGTAGTGGTTATTATGATGCATATTATCTAAAGGCTTTAAAAACTAAGGCTCTTGTTAAAAAAGAATTCGACAAAGCATTTTCAAAATATGATGTGATTATAGGACCTACAGCACCTCATACAGCATCAAAAGTAGGTGAAAGCTTAATAGATCCTATAAAAATGTATTTAGGAGACATTTATACAGTGGCAGTAAATTTAGCTGGCCTACCAGCAATTAGTCTTCCTTGTGGAAAAGATAAAGATAATATGCCAATAGGACTTCAGATAATTGGAGATTGTTTTAATGAAAAAAACATTATTAAAGCGGCATATTCGTTTGAAAAGGAATATCAGAATAAGTAAAAAAGTTATTTATTTAAAAAATATTAAGAAAGGCAGAGTCGCCTAATATGCGATTTGTGAATAAATATGAAACAGTACGAGACAGTAATTGGTTTAGAAGTTCACGTTGAATTAGCTACAAAAACTAAAATATTTTGTGGATGTAGTACGGAATTTGGTTCCAAGCCCAACACACAAACATGTCCAGTATGTACAGGAATGCCTGGTTCTCTTCCGGTTTTAAATAAAAAAGTGGTAGAGTATGCGATGGCAGTTGGACTTGCAACAAATTGTGATATTACTAGAATAAATAAGTTTGACAGAAAAAACTATTTTTATCCTGATAACCCACAAAACTATCAAATATCACAACTATATTTACCGATATGTAGGAATGGTCATATAGACATTGAAACCTCTACAGGTAAAAAAACAGTGGGAATACATGAAATTCATATGGAGGAAGATGCAGGAAAGTTAATCCATGATGACTGGGATGATTGTTCTTTAGTAGATTTTAATCGTTCAGGAGTACCATTAATTGAGATAGTTTCAGAACCTGATATGAGAAGTGCAGAAGAAGTTATTGCATATCTAGAAAAATTAAGGTTGATAATCCAATATTTAGGAGCATCTGATTGTAAATTAAACGAAGGCTCAATGAGAGCTGATGTTAATGTATCTGTTATGGAAGTTGGAAGTAGTGAGTTTGGAACAAGAACAGAGATGAAAAATCTTAACTCATTTAAAGCCATTGAAAGAGCTATACATAATGAAAGACAAAGACAAATAGAATTAATAGAAGAAGGAAAATTAGTCACACAAGAAACAAGAAGATGGGATGATAATAAAGAATATTCATATGCAATGCGATCTAAAGAAGATGCAAAAGATTATAGATATTTTCCTGAACCTGATTTAGCACCTGTGTATATAAGTGAAGAATGGCTTAACGAGGTTAAATGCAAACAACCAGAATTACGAGACGAAAAAAGATTAAGATATAAAACAGAATATGACATACCAGAATATGATGCAAATTTAATAACAGAATTCAAACATATTGCAGATTTGTTTGAAGAAACTGTAGCAATATGCAAGCAACCTAAAAAAGTCAGTAACTGGATAATGACAGATCTTATGAGACTTTTAAAAGAAAAAGAAATTGAACCTAATCAAATAAAGCTTTCATCTAAAAACTTTTCATCTTTAATTATTATGCTTGAAGAAGGAAAAATAAATGGTACTGTGGCTAAAGAGATATTTGAAAAGATGTTTGAAAATGACATAGATCCAGAAAAATATGTTGAAGAAAAAGGCTTATCAATGAACAGTAATGAAGATGAACTCTATTCATTAGTTGAAGATATAATAAAAGAAAATCCTAAATCAGTTGAAGATTTTTTTAATGGAAAAGAAAAAGCAATAACATTTTTCGTTGGTCAAGCTATGAAAAAAACAAAAGGAAAAGCAAACCCAGCTATTATAAACAAATTAGTAAAAGAAATATTAGAGAAGATGAAGTAAAAAACAAAAAAAGAGAAGATTTCCTTCTCTTTTTTTGTTTAACAAACTAATACGATTGAGTGCTATTGTTTTTCAAATAAAGTTACTATATAGACTGTTCTTCAAATTCTTCAAAAATAAAATCTAATACTGGAGCTAAACCTACAAATTCACAGCCATAGTAATAATTACCTTCCTCGTCAAGTAATCTTGATCTTAATATCTTGACTACAGTATAAAGACTTGAATCTTTATCACCCAGATTAATCTTTGCATTAAAGTAGTAATCATCAGGTAAAATAGCTTTTGTTTCAAAACCAATTCCGTATCTTGATACATTAACAACATGAATTGGAGAATCAATATTACTTATTAGTACATTATCTTGTTTGAAAAGATTAGAAATGTTAAGACTTATATCCACATCCATTCGCTTTGCTCTTCTTTTTTCTATCATAGTGCCCTCCATGCTTATATGTCAATTATTTATTTGTATAAATTCATATAACAAATTATACAAGTAAATGTAATAAAGTGCAAGATAATATGTTGTTTTTAACAGTTTATAATAAATATTTTTCTAGTTTATTGATTTTATAAGAATCATATATTATAATCAAGTTGCTAAAAACGGAATAACCTATAATTATTAGGCTATTAGTAACTTATAAAAAAGGATAGGTGGCTAACCATGGAGAAATTAGAATTACTTTATGAAGGAAAAGCAAAAAGAGTTTATACTACAAATGACCCAGATGTAGTAATAGTAGATTACAAAGATGATGCAACAGCATTCAATGGTGAAAAAAAAGGAACAATTACTGGTAAAGGTGTAGTTAATAACAGAATGGCGAATCATGTTTTTAAGATTTTAGAAGAAGCAGGAGTCCCTACACATTTAGTTGAAGAATTAAGTGATAGAGAAACAGCTGTTAAAAAAGTTCAGATAGTTCCTTTAGAAGTTATTATAAGAAACATTTCTGCAGGAAGCTTTGCTAAAAAATTAGGCATAGAAGAAGGAAGAGTTTTACTTACTCCAACGTTAGAATTTAGCTATAAAGACGATAGTCTTGGAGATCCTATGATTAATGACTACTACGCATTAGCAATAGGTGTAGCCACTAAAGAAGAAATAGATAAAATAACCGAATACGCATTCAAAATCAATGAAGTGTTAAAAGATTATTTTGCAAAAGCTAATATGGACCTTGTAGATTTTAAAATTGAATTTGGTCGATTTAAAGGTGAAATTATTCTTGCTGATGAAATATCACCTGATACTTGCAGACTATGGGATTCAACAACTAAAGAAAAGCTCGATAAAGATCGTTTTAGAAGAGATATGGGTAATGTTGAAGAGGCATATAATGAAGTATTTAAAAGATTAGGTCTATAATTTAATATAAACATGACAACGGAGTCAAAGCTAGTGTTTACGCGCTATCTTTGACTTTTTTTACTTATAGGAGGAATTATAGTGAAAGATTATGATGACGTTTTACATGACGCTTGTGGTGTCTTTGGGATGTATGACTTAGATGGGAATGATGTTGCAAACAGCATATATTATGGATTATTTGCTCTACAGCACAGAGGACAAGAAAGCTGCGGAATAGCTGTTACTGATACATTAGGACCGAAAGGTAAGGTTAAAGCAAAAAAGGGTATGGGTCTAGTTAATGAAGTGTTTGTTCCTGAAGATATGGATAATTTAAAAGGAAATATCGGCATAGGACATACGAGATATTCAACAGCAGGAAGTAGTATTATTGAAAATGCTCAACCATTAGTAATTAATTATATAAAAGGAACACTAGCAATTGCACATAATGGTAATCTGATAAATGCTTTAGAGTTAAGGGAAGAATTAGCTTATACAGGTGCAATATTTCAAACAACTATTGATTCAGAAGTTATAGCGTATCATATTGCAAGAGAAAGACTTAATTGTAAAAGTGCTGAAGATGCGGTTAAGCTTGCTATGCAAAAAATTAAAGGAGCTTATTCATTAGTAGTTATGAGCCCAAGAAAATTAATAGGTGCTAGAGATCCACATGGTTTTAAGCCACTATGTATTGGGAAGAGAGATAATACTTATGTTTTTGCATCTGAAACATGTGCGCTTGATACAGTGGGTGCAGAGTTTGTAAGAGATGTATTACCAGGTGAAATCGTTACAATTACTAATGAAGGAATAAAATCAGATAAATCATTATGCTTAGAAGAAGATAAACAAGCAAGATGTGTGTTTGAATATATATATTTTGCAAGACCTGACAGCAGAATAGATGGGGTATCTGTCTATAATTCAAGAATAAAAGCAGGTAAATTTTTAGCAATAGATAGTCCAGTAGAAGCTGATTTAGTTGTAGGTGTCCCAGAATCAGGAAATGCAGCAGCATTAGGTTATTCTATGGAAGCTAATATTCCATATGGAACAGCATTTATTAAAAATGGATATGTAGGAAGAACATTTATACAACCTAAACAACAAAATCGTGAGTCAAGTGTAAAGGTTAAACTTAACATATTAAAAGATGCAGTTTATGGTAAAAGAGTTATTATGATAGATGACTCAATTGTAAGAGGAACAACAAGTGCTCGTATTGTAAATATGCTTAAAGAAGCAGGAGCAAAAGAAGTACATGTAAGAGTATCGGCACCACCATTTTTAAGTGAATGTTTCTTTGGGACGGACATACCTTCTAAAGATCAACTTATTGCATATAATAGAGAAATAGAAGAAATAAGAGATATTTTAGGCGCAGATTCACTTGCATATTTAAAAATCGAAAGGCTATCAGAAATGGTTGAAGAAAATGGCATATGTAAAGGTTGTTTTACAGGTGAATATCCTATGGAACCACCAGTTAGAGACATCCGAGGTGAATATAATAAATAGTAAGAAGAATAGTTTCGACAAAAAAACAATATAGGTTTAAAATAAAGAGAGTTAGATAAGTTAAATAAAATTGACACTAACTTTCTTTTTATGTATAATGAAAATCGTTAAAATCATATAAACTAAGTGTTAAGAAAGCCTAGGAGGAATTAAAATGTACGATAAGTATCAAAGCCCACTCTCAGAAAGATATGCTAGTAAAGAAATGCAATATATATTTTCACCTGACAAAAAGTTTAAAACATGGAGAAAGCTATGGATCGCTCTAGCAGAAACTGAAAAAGAGTTAGGTCTTAATATTACAGATGAGCAAATTGATGAATTGAAAGCAAATGCTGATAATATTAATTACGAAGTTGCTAAAGAAAGAGAAGCGTTAGTTAGACATGATGTTATGGCACATGTATATGCTTATGGCGAACTTTGTCCTAAGGCAAAAGGTATAATACATTTAGGTGCAACATCTTGTTATGTAGGTGATAACACAGATGTTATTATTATGACTGAAGGATTAAAATTAGTTAGAAAAAAACTAATCAATGTTATAGCACAGTTATCAAAGTTTGCAAACGAATATAAATCTTTGCCTACTTTAGCATTTACACACTTCCAACCAGCCCAGCCTACAACAGTAGGAAAAAGAGCAACACTATGGATGATGGAACTTTTAATGGATTTAGAAGATTTAGATTATGTAATTGACAATATGAAAATGCTTGGATCAAAAGGAACAACAGGAACACAAGCAAGCTTTTTAGAATTATTTGATGGTAATCATGAAGTTATAAGAAAAATAGATAAAATGATCGCTAATAAGATGGGATTTAGCGATTCGTTTCCAGTTAGTGGACAAACTTACTCAAGAAAGCTTGATACAAGAGTTCTTAATGTATTATCAGGCATAGCTGCTACTGCGCATAAGTTTTCTAATGATATTAGATTACTTCAGCACTTAAAAGAAGTAGAAGAACCATTTGAAAAAAACCAAATAGGTTCATCTGCGATGGCATATAAAAGAAACCCAATGAGAAGCGAAAGAATAGCATCACTTGCTAGATATGTTATGATAGATGCATTAAATCCTGCAATCACTTCTGCTACACAATGGTTTGAAAGAACACTAGATGATTCTGCAAACAAGAGACTTAGCGTACCAGAAGGTTTTCTTGCAGTAGATGGAATCTTAGATTTATTTTTAAACATTGTAGATGGATTAGTTGTTTATCCAAAAGTAATAGAAAAAAGACTAATGTCTGAATTACCATTCATGGCGACAGAAAACATTATGATGGACGCAGTAAAAGCTGGTGGTGACAGACAGGAGTTACACGAAAGCATTAGAACATTATCAATGGAAGCAGGAAAGAACGTAAAAGAAAAAGGATTAGATAATAATCTATTAGAATTAATAGCTAACGACAAAGCATTTAATATGACTTTAGAAGAACTTCAAAAAACTATGGATCCTACAAAATATGTTGGTAGATCTAAAGAACAAGTAGAAGAATTTTTGGAAGAATATATTAATCCAATATTAAT
>CAZIGN010000055.1:8539-12769 GCA_964538805.1 uncultured Lachnospiraceae bacterium | reverse complement strand
ATATTATCCCAGAACAATAATCCCGGCTCTGCATATCCATGAGCATTCTCTGCAATCTTTCTGAATAATTTTAGAGGGTCTACTTTTTTTTCTATAACTTCGCCTGTGTCTATCACATTGAATGATTGAGTAAAGGATCTATCCATGTTTTTTACAGCTTCCATAAAATCATTTGTAATACCTAGTGATATATTTGCTTTAGTAATAGCATCACTATTGGTTTTCATATTTATAAATTCTTCTGCGTCTGGGTGATCTACTGGAAGTGTTAGCAATAATGCACCAGCCCTATTACCTTGTGATATTAATGAGGTTGTTGTGTCGTATAATTGTGAGAAACTAGCAGCACCACTTGAAGCTTTAGCTGTATTATTAACCTTAGTTCCTCTAGGTCTAAGATATTTAAGAGTTAAACCTACGCCCCCACCTTTCTTATATGTTTCAGCACACTTCTTAGCTGTTTCAAATATAGAAGGAATGTTATCTTCTGGAGGGGCTTGAACAAAACAATTTGAATAACAAACAGATCTTCCATCTCCATTAGTTCCTCTACCAGCCAATATTCTACCAGCTGGAAGTAATCTTTTCTTTCTCATTATCTCTGCTATGGTTTTATTTCCACCACTAACTCTGTCTAAGAACTCATCAAATGTTTCATTGTTCCATCTGTATTTTTGTTCGTATATATCTCTTTGTAAATCTGTTAATTCCCAACCTTTGTTTCTTTCCTTGTTCCTTTCACTTCTATATAAAATATAGGCTTTTGCTAGTTTTAAATATCCCATGCCCATTAATCTTTCTTCTACCATGTCTTGCACTTCTTCTACACTTAATGTAATTCCTCTGTCGTTGTCAGATATAGCAATTGCTTCTATACTATCTGCTATTGATTTCGCACGATCGTTAAATTCAACAACCTCACCACTAACATCCTTGTCTTTATTTATATCATCATAAGCTTTAGAAATAGCTTCGTAAATTTTATCTTTGTCGAACTCTACTAACCTATTATCTCTTTTATATATCTGTACCATCAGCACTCTCCATTACTCTGTTTTCTTTTTTTAGCATCTCTATTATCTCTTTCGTATCTTCGTCATATAAATCTATATCATATGCTACACTAATCCAGTGCATATTGTCTTTACCTGACTCTTGTTTTGTATATCCAAAACTATTCAATTCTTCTTCTGTAAATATTGTTAGCTTAGACCCGTCTTGCTCTCCCATTTTTACTTCTCTCATTACTCCATGATTACTATCAAACGCTAAGAATGTTCCCATGTCTAAGTTGATTAAAGTGTATACTTTTTCGTTCCTTATCCTTTTCATATCCTTTAGGTAACTTATGTTTTCTGTGACTTCTTCATCCATGGATACATACTCTCCGTTGCCATATCTCATCCTATTTATAAATGCAATACCAATGAATACAAATACGATTGAAGCTGTGGCTAAAAATGTCAATCTAAATATCTCTACTATTATGTTCATATTATTTTATAACCAAGGACTCTGTTCTGTGTAAGTATGCACCCTCGATTGTTTTTCCCCCTTCCAAATCTTCTTTCAATTTATCCTTGTTTATATTTTTAACTTCTTCTACTTTGTAGTATTCTTCTGGAAGCATTACTCCGTCTTCCAACTGTACTGTTTGTCTGTTCTTCCTTATATAGAATTTAAATAAGGAAGTATCAAATTTTCTTTTGTCTATTGTTTCCATATTAAATTGTAAATATTCCTTTAATCTTTGTGTATTGTTTTTGATAGTTTTCTTCCTACTGTTTAGCCTGTCTATCTCATTAGATATTGCTGTCTCTGTTGCATCTAAATGTCTGATTACCTTAGCAATGTTCTCTGCCTTTTCCTCGAACTTATCATCTAATCCATCTAACACCTTCTCTAGCTGTTCAGATTCTACATCATCTTCTAATAGTTCCTGAATGTTTGCGTACGACTGCCCTATATCATATAGGCTTACACTTTTTTCAATACTCAATTATATCACTCCTTTATATTCATAGATAACAAAAAGACTTTCTAAGGTTACACAGATAATCTTTATATTAATTATATACCCATTTCTCTCTTTTTTAAAGTCCTTTTGTGTGAAGTTTTTGTGAAATTTACAAAACCTTTCTCCTATTTAATTTGTCTACTCTTTCGTTTTCCTTATCTCTTACTGGTTTAAAATGTACTTCCCATACCCAAGTGTTTAGATGATACCCATAGGTAGGGATGTTATCTTGCCCAATGTAATCGTTCCATTCTATCTCATACCTTTCAACTAATACTGCTAAATGGGCAGCCCTTAATTGTGATACACCTTTGAAATAGTTTTTACCCTCTCTCTCCATATCTTCTTCTGTGAAGTCTTGTATTCTTTTAACTATTATATCAGTAATCTGAACATAATTATTTGTTCCTTCTAGTTTTATTGTGTCACCAATATTAAATGGCTGCTTAGCGTAAGACATATTATCTGTTCCTAATTCTCCCCATCCATGCTTTCCTTGATTGTTAAAGTCTTGCTCATAAGTAAGTCTTCCTATATAGTTGTCACTCTTAGGCTGTGGTATAATAGGGAATCTATGCTGTCTCTTAACATTCATTACCATAGTCAGTTCGATTTCCTCTTTATTAAGATTCATTGTTTTAGTTCCATAGAAACTACTAGTATTTAGTGTCACTTACCCACCTCATTTTCGGCTTATAATTATATAAGTGTAGAGAGTTCATATTTAAGTGCTCTTGATCATTTTTAAAGTTACAAAGATTATCTCTAAAGAAATCATTTGTTGTGACAGGAAAGTCTTTAGTGTTCTTCATTTCTTCTATCGTTCTTAAAGCCCACTCTTGTGCTTCTATAAAATCATCATAATTAAACTCTATCTCTTCTAACTTTTGTCTCCTGAATAAATTAAATATTAATTTCTTTGGCTGTTTACCCATCTGTTTTATTATAGGTATAGAATATAAATACAACTGTCTAGCATAGTCTTTTAATTCTTGTTTAGAGTTGAACTTACCCTTGCTTTTATGGTCTATGATATATATATTGCCTTCATCATCTGTTGCTATCCTATCTATGTATCCTTTAAAAGTGTATTTACCTATTGTAAATTCAACTTCTTTTTCTACACATAGGGTTGTGTTCAATGGGTTATAATTCTTTATAAAGCTTACTGCTTGTTCATAGTAGGATACATTCAAATCGTTATTATAGAACGTAGGTAGGTTTATCTTTTCCATTTCTACCACTAAGGTATTAATAGCTTGACACTTGTCCCATTCTTTTACATCTAATTTCTCAATAATCTTGTGCATTAACGTTCCATATTCTGCAAAGGGATTGTCAGATCTATCTCTTATTTGCAAAGCATAGTTTTTAAACCAGCAGTATTTACAGTTCTCAAAAGATGTTAAGTTGGAATAACTAAATACCATATTGTCAATAAACTTTTCCCATTCAACTTGTTTTCTTACTTCTTTCATTTGCTTATACAATGTAAATGTTTCGTGCATACTCAATTGCTTTTCCATTTTTCCTCCTTATGCTAACTCATAGTCAACAGCCCACCACTCATACTGAACAGGCTCTATCTGTTGCCACTTACCATCTATATATTGCGACCTTGCTCTCTTGTCAAATTTAGATATATATAATAAGTCCCCCTCTTCAAAAGGCTTTTCTGTATATCCCATACCTTTATTGTTTGAGTTCTTATAAACTTTTAACCTAACCTCTCTACCATTGTTTAAACAATAAGCATTGAAAGAGGGTGAGTATTTTTTGTTCAAGTCTGTCACTATTACAAATCTTTTATCTATATTGCTATCTATAATATTTACATATCCTAATGTTTCCATTTGATATTTAATTTTATCCTCTAGAGTTTCTTCCTTGTACTCAACGTGCTGTGCAATTTCAATTAAAAACAAGTGAGTATTCTCTATCTTGTATTGCTTTTCTTTTTCTATTACTCCACGCATATTAGGTAACAGGTCTTTTATCCATGGGGGGGTAGTATCTTTTCTCAAAGATTTTCTCTTAGAATATTCTTTGTACAATTCATACTCTGCAAGTCTCTTATTTATTCCCTTAAATGTGTTTTCAAAAAAACCTAGCTTAATTAATATTTCAATCTCTCTTGAATTAGCACCTATCCAAGTAAGATCATAAAGTAAATCCATAAATGTTTCATAATTATTCTTGCATATTTTCTTTAG
>CAZIGN010000055.1:0-8439 GCA_964538805.1 uncultured Lachnospiraceae bacterium | reverse complement strand
CTATCTATTGCTACTGCAATACTATGACTTGCGTTAAAAGAATATTTAGCAGCATCCTCTACTATGTTCCAAGTCTCAACGAAACCATCTATTGACCCAATCTTATCTATCCAGTTCTTTTCTAGTGTTTCATGTAGATCTTCTATCTGTTCTTGTGTTAAAGTTTTTTTGGCAATCTTTTTCATTATCCCGTATGTCTTATCTTCTTCTATTCCTAGCCACATAAGATACTTCATGATACTTTCTTGATATATCATATAGTGTTGAGAGTCAGATAACAATTCGTCTAGCTGATCATTACCAGTTGTGTAACCTTTTCTTTCAATAAAGTTATTCAGGAGAGATTTAAATCCGGGTCTAATAGCAGCCACAAAAGCTGATAGTTCTTGATAGGTTCTAGGTTTATATTTCATTACTAATCCTCTAGCATAGTCACTATCAGTTTGATTTAGTGTTGCAGTTAATCCGTTTGCATATAAACTCCAAGCCTTATCATCTAATTTTTCAATAAGCTTATTCGGTTTAAAATATTCTTCCCCAATTTCTTTAAAGGTTTTGTCTATTATATCTACTACTTTTACTAACAGAAAGTCATCTTTCAAATACTTCCAGTTCTCCACCTCATTAGATGTTATGGGTGTTACATAGGCATCTCCTACTTTTATTATTCCTAATTCTTCTTTAATGTTTTCTTCCACCAATAAGAAAGATGCTGGAGATGGCGAGGTTGACACAATAGTTCCAATAAAAGTTTTAGCAAAATTAATTAGTTTTCCCCAAAACTTATCTTCACTATGAGAGTCGCTGTCTTCTGCAATGTCTTTAGCTATCTCATTGTAATCTGCGTATGTTACTTTTCTTAGTTTATCTAAGGACACTTCCATTGTTTCTGCTAATCTAACTAGCATATCTTTAGCAGTCTGTGAAGTGTTTGGGTCTTTGCTTGTTTCTTCTTCATTATAATTTGTAATGGTTCTGCATAAGTTTCTAAAGGATTCACTCAACTGCATTGTTCCATAAGCCAACATTTGATAACAACTATTTTCTCCTAATATTTCTCTTGTTGCTTGAAGAAATGGTTCTTGATCGTTTATATTAAAGTCTATATCTGCCAATGATTTTGTTTCTAGCAATCTGGATTCACTTAAAAATCGTGTCGGATAAATAGGAACATCTAAAGCAAAACGATCTAGTCCAGTAAGCCCTAATAAATAATTTATAAAAAATGAACTTGCACTTCCTCTTGCTGTTCTAGTTAAAACTCCACCAAGTTCTTCTGCTCTCTTTGCTATCTCGTAGTTCAATAGAAAATAATCTGCTGTGTGTACTGCTTCATTGGTGTTTCTAACTATTTCTAATTCCAGTTCTATACCTTCTTCATAGTCACTCCACCTCCATGGGTCAACCTCTTTCTTATATTCTTCCCACTTATCATAGATTGTTTCCTCTAGTTGAATCATTCTTCCTTTTAGAGTTAATTCTGGATATATAGTAGGCATCTTTACTTCTCGATCTATTTGAATTTCCTCACATTCAGATAGTATATTTGTATTTGATATAGCTTCTTCTATTTCCTCGTCACTCAATATGTTTTGTAATTTATATCTTGACTTAATTTCTTCTTCTGTTGGATAGTCAAGTGTGAATTTATCCTCTACTGGATAGCTTATACCTTTGCCTTTCAAATAAACAAGTCTCTTAAGACTGTCAGAAGGATGTATATAATGACTATCGTTTCCATGTATGATCTTGATTCCTAATTCTTTAGATAGCTCTAATGCTTTTTTATTTATATTTTTTTGTTCATCTTCATTGTGGTTTTGTACTTCCAGAAATAGACTGTTTCCAAAATGTTTGTGCAAAGGAATTAGAATGTTCTCTGTGTGAGAAGTATTTTTCTCTACTTTTAAATCATTTTTATCTTTTGATTTATTTTTAGTTTTCTCTGCCTTATCTTTCCAACCCAGATATAAAGTGGTGTTGTCTTTCGTGTTATACACTCGGTAATCATTCTTTAATATTCCACCTATACAAGCTGTTGTAATATATACATCATCTTTATCTAATGTAAGTAAATCATCTACTGATATTCTAGCTTGATAATAAAATCTATCTTCATACGCTTTGGATATGATTTTGTTCAGCTTCTTTCTAGCTTCATCTGTTCTTGCAAGTATGACAATGTGATAATTGTCATTAACTTTTTCGTTAGGATTAGCTGTGATGTATGCTTCAACTCCATAACAAATTTTAATCTTATTATATTTTTCGTCTGTGTCTCTTATATCAAATGGTTCAAATATATTTCCACCAAAACCATGTTCTGTTGTAAAGTAAGTTGTGTGGTTTAATTCAACCATTCGGTCAAAATATTCCTTTACTTGCGTACAGCTATCTGGTGTAGTGATAGAAGAATAATGAGTGTGTTTATGATAGTTTACATACATCTTTAATCTCCTTATATGTCTCTAAAGTTTTCTACAATTCTGTCTACAAATCCTAACTCTACCATTTCCTCTGCTCTAAATCTTTCGTCATGCTTTATAAAATCCTTGCACTCTTCTAGTGTCATTCCTAATCTTTTTGCTAATGCACTCATATAGTTATCGTTTATTTTGTAAGTATCTTTATAGAATTTATCTAGAGATCCATAGTCCCCATTCATCCAAATACTCATCGGGTGCAGTAGGAAAGAAGTATGTGGGAATGATAACAGTTCATCAGCAGCAGTAGCTATTAAAGTTCCACCACTCATACAGACCCCTACACATAATATTTTAACCTTTGATCTAAGAGATCTAATGCAATCATATACTGCAAAAGAAGCGTTGACACAACCACCATAAGTGTTTATTATTAATGTAATAGGCTCGCTACTTTCTAATTCTAAATCTATTAGTTTTTCTATTAGCTCCATAGCATTTTCCATATCAATTTCTTCTGCTACAAACGTTAGTATTCTTTTATCCTCTAATGAGTTCTTTTCACAAGTTTCTTTTTCTGTCATTCTATAACTCCTGATTTAATATTTTTTAAAAAGTGTTCACTGATAAAAATAATATATTGTCAATAGTTATTTATAGGTATTTATAGTTATCTATCAACTGTTATTTACCCCTAAATTTTCTTAACTTTAATCTTCTCCCCTTTAAAGCCCTTCCACAGAAAGGACAAAAATAAAACGATTTTAAGCAAACTCTTTTATAATCATCTTCTAGATATACTCTTTCTTTGCCATCTTCATTTTTTATATATAAAGTGTCTGTGTCATCTTCATAAAGCTTTTCTTTTCTTATAGTGCTACCGTCTGCACAATAAGGGCAACCTAATTCTTCTGTCATATATGTAGCTCCTTGTCATAGTGCATAGAGTTACATGAATCTAGTTCGTTTTCTAAATCTTCTACCTCTGCTTCTAAGTCATCTATATAAAAATATATTTCCTCTATATAATCCATCAGACTACAATAATCTTCATAACGAAGAAATGATTCTATTTCATTGTCTATAAAATTTTTAAACTCTCCTAGTTTTTCATTCTTCATTTAAAACCTCCATTAAGGATAGGTAGTCTATACTGTATTTGATTATTTTGTCTGCTAACATAATTCTAATCATGTCATACTTGTTGAAGTATAATTCATTTTCTATAATGTATTGTCTTATTTTTTGGTGTCTTTCCAGCAGGTTTATATATTGATCTAAATACATTTGCCTATCTTTACCATCGAGTTTAACAATACGAGAAGAAATAAATAGCATATCATCAGATATAGACTCTATCATTTCCGTTGCTTTCTTCATAATATTTTTTATCCTCCCACGATCTCATAAATGTAATTGCATCTATGGGTATTATATCTTCTGTTAATTTTACATCAACTTTCCTTTCGTAATCAATTACCATCATCATTAATAATCTGTTTTCCTTTGTTAGAACATGAACTACATTATGTAGTCTTTGTGGTTTGCTTGTTTCTAATACAAATAGTGGTTGTATATCCTCTATGAAATTGTCTTCCATATACTCTATCCATTTTTTATCTAAACTACTTCTATTTCTAATTAGAAAAAAATCTTTGCAATATCTTATATTTGTTTCATTAAATAAATCAGATGGATCAGCACCATATATTTTTGCGTAGGTTTTTTCTTTTATATATTTGTCATATTTAATTTTGTTATCCGTTAAAAAACTACTATACATTAATCTATGATGTTCGTTTTCCTCTAATGATGTTGAAATCTGGTCGTGTAGTTTTCCTTTTTTTATTTCATAATATAAATTAGCCATACTTTTTCCTCATACTATACAAGCTTTCAAAAACATTCAAGCCTCTGTCTACTGGTGATTCTTTTTCATTGAGCATGCCTTTGTCATAAATATAATAACAGTTGAGATAATGCTTCAACTTATCTAACTCTATTGTTATATCCTTATAATTTTTATCTTTGTCTAGTGCTAACACAACGTTAGCACCAAGAGATAGTAACTTATTAACCTGCATGTCTGAAATGTTTGCACCCTGCAAAGCAACTGCATTAGTGTAACCCCAATCATATGCTTTCATTACAGACTTAGCTCCCTCAAACAATATTACTTCTTTCTTTTTCATTATACTTTCATAGGCTATGTTCAACCCATATAAATTTGTGTTGTTTACCTTATCTCCACACAGCTTGTAGTATATATATTTGGGGATCTTTAATTCTTTATAGTTGTTTATATAAGTCCTTCCTTGCAATGTGATCAAGTTTTCTTCTTCGTCATACGAGGGAAGCAACCACCTTTTTCTTTCTGTATCTATTCTTACATCATATATACTTTGTACATAAGGGGGGATACCCTCTTCTATCCATTCATCTACAATATGATTGGGGTACTTAGAGATCAACTCTGTATCGTAACTATTTTCTTCTATACAAACTGGCTCTCTATTTAGTTTGTTCAAAACTTTTAAAATTTCTGGTGTACTGTAACTAAATTCTTCGCTAATTCCTACTTTTCCACTTAAGTAATCTACTGTATCTTTAAACCCCTTGTTTGTTACGAAAGATATAAGGGAAATAAAGTCGTTTATGTCGTACTTACTTTCAAAATCTGACCTAGTATATATGTTTGTGTATAAAGAGGGAGATAGTTTTATTCTAACTGATGTCTCATTGTCTCCATCTGGTCTAGCACAGCGTATTTCATTACCTATTTTTTTTATACTCGTAAAACCTAGTTCGTATAGTATATCTTCTATAATATCGTCATCTTCTAATAATCTATTCTTTATCTCCTGTATCATAAATTTGCCCCACGATTTTATCTATCTGACTTTCAAGTTCTTCAAAAGAGTAATTGTTGTTTATTACATAATCGTATTCTTTATCAGAAGCCCCACGTTCTGATTCGTGATTTTCAATTCTGTCTATATAATCTTGATCTATTTCTATGCCATCTCGTAAAGCAATCCTCTCTAGTCTCTTATCTAAATCTGCGTCTATTCTTATAGCAATATAATCATCTGATCTAAGTGAATTGTATTCATTTTCTTGTCTCACATCTGAAACAACTATACTTTTATCAGGGGCGATAGTTAAAAGTAGTGCAGCTGTTCTTTTTAAATATTTTATCCAAACAAAAGGGTCTATCTTTCTTAAACTTTGTCCTATTTCTTGTAATAGTTTTCTATCCTTATCTGTCATATCAAAATATTCTTTAGCTATATCGTATATTCCATCTGCTAATGTTAGCTCTGTAAATCCATATTTTTGTTCTAGGTATTCTGCTACATAGGTCTTACCACTTCCAGCTTTTCCATTTATAAATACCTTAATTTGTTTAACCTCTTGCATTTACTAAGTCCTCCAATGCTTTATTTGTTGCTTTAATAGACTCACTAAGTTCTTCTATCTCTTTGTGACTATGCCTCAAGACAAAAGTGTAAACTAATGTATCTGTTTCTTTATTAACTAGCACTTCTGTTAGTGCTTGTTCTAATGTTAGTTTATCTAAGTCTTTAAGTGTCTTCGTAAAGTGTTCTGACAGCAAATAGATTAATTCTGCCATAGGATCGTCTCCCACACTTTTCATTTTCAAGTCTACAAAATCTAATTTCTCTATCATTCTAAGATTCCCCTCGCTAAATCTAAGTCTTTTTTATTAATGACTATAGATATTCCATTTCTACTTTCACCAGATACAAATCTTACAAGTAGATCAAATATTTTTTCTAATTGTTCTGGACTTTCAACTTGATATTTCACAAGCGTGTCTCCAGTAAATATTATTTCATTTGTTTTAGCATCTTTTGTTATTGAACTTACTTGAATTATTGTATCTTCATTCATGTATATCATCTCTTATACCTCATTTGTAATCTTTTGTCACTCTTTTATTATTTTCTTTTAGAAACTTCTGTCCATGAATATCTTTCGACTATTAAATGAAGTAACTCCTTTTCTTTTTGTGGTAACATATAAAAACCTTTATGACTAAAACTATATATGTGTTTATTATCTAAACTCACTTTAGCTACCACATCTCCTTTGCATTTTATTCTAATAAAAGTACCATATAAAAACCAGTTACTATCGCTTTTCATTTCTTTTCTTGTAACCTCTTCCCATTCATAGCCTAAGAACTCTAAGGTTTCTAACAATTCTTTTGTAGTCATATAGAGTTTCCCCTTTTTTTAATTCTTATTGTTAGACAAGGGCTCATTTTAGCAATCCCTTAGACTATCTCCTGTAGATCCAAAACCATCTTGACCCCTACCTGTGTTGCTGTCGATCTCATCTACCATTATTATCTCTACATTTTCATATTTCTTAAAAACTAACTGTGCAATCTTAGCACCCTTTGATATTGTTAGTATGTCATTTTCAGATAGGTTAGTTGTATTAACTCCTATCTCACCACGATATAAATTATCTACTGTTCCTAAGTGAACTATAACACCCTTGCTTGTTAGCCCAGATTTAGGTCTTACTTGACACTCTACTCCTTTTGGTAACTCTAAGTAAACCCCTGTCGGTATTACTTTGGTCTCAAATCTTTTTAATACTACATCTTCTGTTGCGTAAACGTCAATACCTACGTCTCCTTCATGTGCTATTGCCATTTGATATGGTGCTTTTACTTTTACTTTCATCAATATATACCTTCCTCTATTCTTAACATTAGTATTTCTCCGTAATTTATCAAATAATCTAGTTGCTTTTCAAGTATTTTTGTTCGTTCGGAATTATTACAATACTTGGTTTCTATTTGTAAATTTCCTATTTTATTAGCAACACTGAAATGTTCATTAACTAAACATTTCATGGCTTCTCGATCCTTCATTTTCTGTTCGTTCATTAATCTATCTCCTTGACATTCAATCCTAAGTCTTTTAGTGTTTCATCATCTACCACTATACCATATATCTTATACATTTTAAATATGTCTTCTTCACCTTCTGCTTCTACTTTTCTATGCCATTCTCTACTAAGGGCTATCAATTCCCTGCCACGATTGTCTATTTTATTTCTGTTACCACCCATACCTACTTTACTTCCGATAACATGATGTATGTCTGCATTTTTTGTTCCAGATATTGCACAGGTTCTAGTTGCTATACAGTAGTATAAGTAACTGTCTATGTCATCTGTTCTGTTAATTGCTAAGTCTGACAATGGTACTCCCCAATCGATAGCAAAAGCTATCAATAAGTTAATGTATTCTCTAGCCATAGACACAGAACAATCAGAGAGAGAAAAATATTTGCAACCAGTAAGTTCTATTAGCATACTTTTGAAGTCGCTCTTAATTACTTCCACTACATCTCCTTGCCAATTAGCTATGTCCCTCATTGTTGCATACGCTTTTTTTCTTTGTTCAGGTGTGATCATTCTTTGGTCTGATAATACGACTTCTAGATTTTTGATTTTATTTTTTCTTAGTTCTTGTTCTATGTTCTCATCTATCTTTATTTGTAATAGGCTCTCGTCTTCATTGAACTTTAACTTTTGAATACTCGCTAAGTAATGTTTCATGATTAGCTTCCTTCATTTTCAAAATCTCTCCATATTTCATCATCTAAAAGATAGCTATGTTGAAAAGCATTTCCAACTATACGGAAATCGGTTGGGAATAAGGTGTGAAGTGGAATCAATAGTTCAGGTAAAACTAACATAAAGACACCATTGATGTTCTCTATGACTCCATTTTGTCCACCAAGACTTTCATCTGTTTCTAATATGGAAAACTCTGTTGCTTCTTCCCCATTTTTGTCTGTAAACCCTGTGTATTCCATTAAAATCATATCGTCAGCACTACTAGACCCATCAGTAGTAGTAATTAAATTCTCAGAAATAAGTAAGGCAGTAACATCTCTCAACGTTTTTGTTTTTTTATCCCATGCTTTGTATCTAGGTATCTTTTTTTTCACTTTGTTCCTCTCCTTTCACC
>CAZIGN010000054.1:0-12858 GCA_964538805.1 uncultured Lachnospiraceae bacterium | reverse complement strand
TGTTTTATCTATGGCAGGATTTAGGGTAACCGTTGTAATCATCTGATTTCTCCTTTCTTTTATTATTTATTAATCTAGGCAATTATTATGTTAATATTATCTTCACTAAATTCATCTAACACATTTTCGCTTACTGAATTATCAGTTATTATGTAGTCAACCATTGATAATGGAGCAATTCTACATGCTGTAACTTTATTAAACTTACTGTGATCAGCAAGTACTATTCTTTCTTTTGCTACTGTTAACATGGCTTTTTTGACTTGTGCTTCTTCAAAATCAGGAGTTGTTAAACCACCTTCAAAAGTTATACCGTTAACACCTAAAAATGTTTTGCTAACATTAAAAGCATTTATTGTATCAATTGCTAAGGCACCTACTGTTGCAAGAGTATTTAGTCTAACTCGACCTCCAATAATAAATAGCTCTACATTAACATTTTCACTGATAGTTTTTGTAATTGTAGTAGAATTAGTTATAACATTTAGTCTTAAATTTGATTCTCCAATTAAACTTGCAAGTTCTAATGCTGTAGTTCCTGCATCTATAATGATAGTTTCACCATCTTTTAACATTGAAAATGCTTTTTTTGCAATCCTTTGTTTTTCAGTAACAAACAGATTCTCTTTTTGATTATACGTTTCTTCTTTGTCTATTATTGTAAAAGATGCTAACATCGCACCGCCATGTGTTCTTTCTAGCTTTCCTTCTGATTCTAGAATAGTTAAATCTCTTCTAATAGTAGCTTCTGAAGATTCTAATTCATCACATAATTCTTTTACGGTTAAAGATTTATTCTTTATTAGTAGTTCAACTATCTTATATTGTCTCTCTCTTGGTAACATAGTATTCTCCATTTCCGTCTTTGTTTATGGCAAACTCATTTGATTAAATACCTATTTCACTATTTTTTAGTAATGTTATTAATTCATCTTCAGTTGATACATTTCTAAGTGCCTCTCTAAATTCTTGTTTCATTAATTTTCTAGATAAACTTGCAAGAATCTTTAAATGCATTGCTCCACTTTCTTCTTCTGGTACACCGATTAAAAAAATAATATCGATATATTCTCCATCAAGTGCTTTCCAATCCATTGGATTTACTTTTGCAAACATTAAAAATGGTTCTTTAACTGCATCTGTTTTTCCATGTGGTATTGCTACACCAAAACCTACAGCAGTTGAGTATTCGCCTTCTCTTTTTAAAACTGCTTCTACATAATCACTAACTGAAGCAATCCTTCCTTCTTCGTAAGCTATTATAGCTAACTTATTGAGTGCTTCTTCTCTCGTTGTTGCTTCTAGATTTATTTTTACCATATTATTATTTATTAACATATTTTTCCTCTTTTCTTAGTATTTTTTATTTTCCTTTATAATATTTAATGCTTCTGTGGATGTCTTTGTTTCTTTGATTTTTTTTGCTAATTCAACCATATCACTAAAATCTGTGTTAATAATTTTATCCTTTACTCTATTTATCATAGATGAACTCATAGATAATTCGTCAACACCCATTCCCATAAGCATACACGCTAGATCTTTATCTCCTGCCATCTCACCACAGATTCCAACTTGGATATTTGCTTCTTTTGCTGCATCTATAGTTATTTGAATCAGTTCAATTATTGATGGATGAAGAGGTTGATATAAATGTGCTACTTCACTATTCATCCTATCAACCGCGCATGTATATTGGCACAAATCATTTGTTCCAATGCTAAAAAAATCTACTTCACTTGCAAATTTTCTTGCACTTATTGCTACTGAAGGTATCTCTACCATAATTCCTACTTTGATATCTTCATTAAATGTAATATTTCTTTCTCTTAAATCATTTTTTGCCTTATTAAGAACTTCTTTTGCTTCATATATTTCTTCAATGCAACTTATCATTGGAAACATAATCTTCACATTACCAAAATTACTAGCTCTTAGAATTGCTCTTAACTGAGTTTCAAATAATTCTTTTTCTTTCAAACATAACCTTATAGCTCTTTTACCAAGAAAAGGATTATCTTCTTTTGGTAATTCATAATAATCAAGATGCTTATCTCCACCTATATCAAGAGTTCTGATTATGGTTTCTTCTGGTAACATTTGAACTATTTCTTTGTAATATTCAAATTGCTCTTCTTCTGTTGGTAAATGATTACTATTCATATATATTAATTCACTTCTTAAAAGTCCACTTCCATAAGAACCTTGCCTTCTTACTAGCTTAGCTTCAGCTAAAGAACCTACATTACCGTATATTTTTATACTTTTACCATCTTTTGATATTGCTTTTATATCAACTAATGCTTCTAATCTTGCTTTTTCTCCTTCTTGTTTAGTAATTGCTTTTTCATATTCACTACTCTCTTCTTCATTAGGGTTAATAATAATCTTATTATTTATTGCATCTAGTATTACAGTGTCGCCTTCTTTTATATCATTTATAGCATTTGCTACTCCAACAATAGTTGGAATTCCTTTTGCCTTTGCCACTATTGCCGCATGGCTTGTTACACTTCCACTTTCTAATACTATTCCTTTAACAAATTCATTAAACCTTATTGTTTCTGAAGGTTTTAAATCATTTGCAATTATTATTACTGGTTCATCGGTATTTAACAAATCAATTTCTTTAATTCCTAAATATATTCTCAAGATTCTATCCGTTACATCAATTACATCTTGAGCTCTTGCTCTTATATACTCATTATCAATTGCTAAGAATTGATTAACCAAGTCCTTTCTTACCATAAGTACAGCATATGATCCTTTTACAAGGTTCTCTTTTATATATTCTTTTATTCCTTCTATCAATGTTGGATCTTCTAGCATCATATAATGTGCTTCAAATATATCTGCTTCGTCTTTTCCTATTGTATCTTTTGCATGTTCTGCAAGTAATTCTACTTGGTTTTTAGCTGTTTTTACATAGCTTTCAAATATCTCTTGTTCTAATTCTACTTGATCTGATATTATATCCATTCTTAATATCAAATTCTCTAGTTTAACTTCTTTATAAACTAATGCTTTACCTATTCCTACGCCTTCAAAAACTCTAATTCCTTCCACAAGGCACCTCCATATTTTCTACTGTTGCATTTTAAATTAATACGCAATATGTGAATTAATCGTTGATTAGTTATGATTAGTATTGATTGTTCTTGCTTGATTACATAATACACTTTCAATCAAAAACAATCAATACATTTTCGTAAACTTTATTTTTTTCATCATTTTTAACTGTTTTTGATTGTTTTTTTGTTTGTTTTGCACAAAAAACCGACCTACAATTAAATCCTAATTTTTAGTATGATTTTTTGTGGTCGGTTCACTAGTGCAATATATAAAAATTTTTTTCTGTTTTTTTTGAAAACCCATAAAATATTTTTCAATTATATCCTTAGCCGTTGCCAAGGACTTTCCTTTTGCAACTATTTTTAAACAATCAATATTAATTATACTTAATTCCATCAATCAATATATATTCTATAGCTTTCTCATTACATGGATTTTCAAATAGAATGGTTTTTGAAGTATTACCTTTGCATTGATTGCAGGAATGTGTATTTCGCTGGATATCAATGTGGTAAGTTGGTGGATTAGCTTTTCTGTTTGATTGAACCTTTTGTATCATGGCTACTGTAAGAATGGCTATTAGGCTGTATAAAGTACTCCCACGGGCAGATGGAATCCGCTCGTGGGAGGTGATATACAAAGGCTCAAACTGAAAGTTTACAGCCCTTTCATTTGTCTTTCTTTCATCTTACTCCAACTCAAAAATCCATAGATATCATTGAAAAGAAATGCAATGAAGCATACTACTACTGATAAATATTTAATATCATATAAACTTGCTAATACCCACAGAACAATTAGCACAATATCATTTGCAGCATATGCCAAAGCAAAATATGGACTTCTTCTAAAAGTTAAATACACTGCAAGAAAACTGGTAGTAACAGAGATTGTACTTGGGATTATATTTGCGGTATTATAATATTCTAATATAAAATAAAAAAGCATTGTAATCACAAATGTGCCCACACACATCCAGAAGTTTTCTCTTTTACTAATATTATTAACTCGCACCTCAGACTTATTTCCATTATAAGGATTTCTTAACCACGATATCAGTGCAAATATCGCCATTGGCATTGTCATTCCAAGATAAGTAATCATTTCACCATAATATGAAAAAGTATACGAAATAATCCCATATAGCAAGCTAAATACTATCATAAGCAACTGTCCAAATGGATTACCTTTTGCATTGAAAATTAGCGATGTTACTCCTATTAGAGATGCACATAGAGTCAAATAATTCGTTCGATCAAACATACAGAAAGAAATAATAATTACTGACACAGAAGATATCCATAAAGCAATTTCAGATTTTGAAAAATAATTCTTTAACTTTGACATAATAACCTCCAAAAAAATAAGCATTCGCATGCACATCTTCTATGACCTAACGATGTACAAACGAATGCTTTACGCATCTACTACCCGGTGGCAGTTTCTATTCTTTATTAACGTCAATTAGTATAATTCAAAATATCATAAAAAGCAACAGAAAATTCAAATAATCACCTGTGTTCGATCTTCCCAAGATTGAACACAGGCATTTAAAAAATAATAAATAATTATGCTTGATGCTCCAATATCCACTTAAGCATATCTTCATATTCCAAACTTCCATCTGCTACTGCGAGAACCTTTTCATACAATTCTTTTTGCGTATATCGTAATTCGATTCCATTTAAGGCAAAGAACACAAGCATCACATGTGTTCCTATTCGCTTGTTTCCATCCAACATACAATGATTCTTTATTAAACCATAGCCCAGACGTGTAGCTTTTGCTTGAATCGTTGGATATAGCTCTTCTCCGCCAAATACCTGAAACGGAGTCTCTATAGCAAATTCCAACAAATTGAAGTCTCTTACACCAACAGTTCCGCCAGTCTGTTCAATAAGCTGCTAATGAAGCATCAAAATATGCTTTTCTCTCTTTATCGCCCTTTCCATAAACTACACATTCTCGCTCCGAAAAATCTATATCATCAATATTCAGTCTAACTAATTCGCCCACACGAATACCTGTCGAAAGCAAAAAATCAATCATTGCCCTATCACGAAGATTATTACAATTATCTCTGAGAATTTCAACTTTCTCACCCGGAATGGTATCTTTCACAATAACCTCAGTCTTCACCTTATGAATTCTTTTCATCGGACTTTTTATAATATAATCTTCTTCCTCCAACCATGAAAAGAAAGTGGAAAGGCTTCTACGAATATTATCAATAGTTACCTTTCCACATTATTTATCGCTTGATACTCCACAAGATATTTTCGTAGCATTTCCGTTGTAATCTTTATCACCGGAATATTTATTGTATCCAGCATTTTTTCAATGTTACACCTATAATAGCGTATTGTT
The DNA here is from genome assembly GCA_964538805.1 of uncultured Lachnospiraceae bacterium. Classification (GTDB taxonomy): domain Bacteria; phylum Bacillota; class Clostridia; order Lachnospirales; family Lachnospiraceae; genus CAZIGN01. Next base: position 7,419 of record CAZIGN010000054.1, on the reverse strand, counting down.
TTGTCAGAAAACCCTTCTAAATGCTTTGCAGTTAAAAACATATCCAAAAATTCCACATTCGTGGTCTGTGCACAATCTGATGTAGCCTTTTCAGATAAGCGTTTTACCAGAACCTCTTGTAATCTTTGCATCTGCGATGCATTTAACACTTCCGCCATATCATTGACGATGTCGTAAATTTCTCTACCCATAAGAGCACACTCCTTTTTGAAGGAGTATATCGTAGAAAAATCATCACAGCAACAGAACGTATTACTGAAATTTGTACATTCTTTTATTATTTCTTCAATTTAGGCGAGCCAAAAGTTCTATCTTCAACAGCTGCATTATATTTCAGTTTATATGCATCCTCTCCATTTTGAATTGCCTTTGTGATCTCAGATATTTCTTTTTCAACATCTTCTAAAGTCGCATACCATCCTAAAAGAGTTGTATGTTCACCCCAAAAGGTAACTTTATCAACACCATTCAAAATATATTTTGGTTCATCTTTTCCAGGCCTAAAAATAGGAGATGTTTTTACAGACTGGCAAAACACCACATTTTGATTATCGTATGTTGTTATAGCAATTTTTCCTGTCGGAGCATACACAACACTTTTTTCCCCTGTTTTCTCTTTTTCTTCCATAACAGACACATCATTTAATAAATAATCAATAGAAATATTTAAAGTCTTTGATATTACAAGCAATTTTTCAGTTTCAGGATAACCGCCATCTGATTCCCACTTTGAAATTGCTTGTCTTGAAACACCTAATATTTCTGCTAATTCTTCTTGTGTAACACCTCTCTGCTTTCTGACATTTTTAAGATTTTCTCCAAAACTCATTTTTCAAACCTCTTTTCAAAATTATTGCAATTATTTGCAAATAAAATGTAACTCAATTGGGAGTATCTTTCCACCAACCTACTTTTGCATTTACGCAACTTAAGGTTGCATTCCTTATTTTAAGCCATTTTTTCACTTTTATAGGTAACAGAAACTTCAAATTTTCTATCTGTTCCAATCTCTTTATAAGCCTAAAATATGTCAACCTCCCGGCTGACATTCATCAGAAACACTAATAATAATGTTCCTATGTCAAAATACCACTGATGCAATTCTTAATTCCTTCATCAATTTCAAATTTCACTTCCTATTGTACCACCACATCTCTTACATTCCACTTATATTTTTGTAAAGATTTTGAAAAAGGCGGACTGCTAATCCATAGCAATCCGCCTGAAAAATGTGCGCCTGGCGACGCACATTTCTAAGGGGTGAAAGTCCCAAATCCGCCCTAGTAGTTGGAAGGATACAGCCAAGACCAAGGGTATCCATCGTGAGGTGGAATCTGAAGGAAGGTGGAGGCAATTCTCTGGTCTGACGAACGGAAATCACATAAGCAAGTCAAGTATTAACTTCTCTGCTTCTTTAACATCTAAAGGTATTACTACTTCATATCCTTTATCTTTTAACCTACTAAAAAGATCTGTTAATATAGGTTGATCTAGATTAGCCTTTTCTAATACTTCTTTGTCTGTAAATACCTCTTGTGCATTACCTTTTTTGATAATGTTTCCATCGTTTAAAATATAAATATTATCTGAAATAAGTGGAACGATATTAAGATCATGTGTTGTTGTAATTATTGTGACATTTTGATTTTTATTGAGGTCGTTTATCAAATTAATCATTTCTCTTTTTGAAGTTGGATCTAATGAATCAAAAGGCTCATCTAATATTAATATCTCAGGTTTCATTACTAAGGCACCTGCTAGTGCTACCTTCTTTTTTTGTCCACCACTTAGATAGTGAGGGATTTTTTCTAGTAGATCTTCTATTTTTAATAGCTTTGCTACATCTTTTACCATTTTATCGATTTCATCTTTTTTAAACTTATCGTTTCTTGGTCCAAAAGCTATGTCATCATATACTCTAGGTCCTATAATTTGCTCATCCACACTTTGAAAAACTACACCTATTTTTTTTCTAAGTATATCAAAATCAGAATAAGGATTCATCCCACTAACCTTTACTAATCCTTCGACTGGCTTTAAAAGACCAATTATATGAGCTAGCAATGTGGTTTTACCTGATCCATTTGGACCTAGTATAGCTATTCTTTCACCTTTATTTACTATAAACTCAAGACCACAAATATTAACCTGAGTTTTATCTGCATAAATATGTTTTAAACATCTTACCTGAATAATTGGTTCCATGGAATTATTGCTCCTATCATTATTATTGCTCCAAACATTACTAATACTATATCACAAGCACCTTTTATCTTAAAATCAAGAGTCATTGGTATCTTCCCATTAAACCCTCTCAAATTGTAGATTTTATACATTCTCTCACTCATCTCAAAAGACATAAGTATTAGTGTTCCTAACACTCCAACCATATTTTTTATGTTCATTATCAATCTTTTTTTCTTCATGCCGCCTCTAACTTTTATACTTGTAAATAGCTTACTTATTCTATTAATCATTATAAATAAAGATCTATAGGTTAATAAGAATATATCAACAATAATGTCTGGCATAAATAATGAAAACACTCCAAATATATCCGTATACGGTGTTGTTGTTATAAGTATAAGCATTGTAGTTGCTGTACACATTGCTTTAAAAACTACTATAGCTGCTGCAACAAGGCCATTTCCACTTGATAAAAGTGCAAATATAACACTAAAAAATGCTGGATACATAGCAAGATGAAGCAACTTTTTTAAAGGTAGCTTGGCGAATAATATAATCGTTACTAATAATGCAGCTATTGTAATAAGTTTGTATATATCTTTACTAATCATAATGCTGGCTATTATTAATATAGAAAATATAACTTTTGAAATTGTGCCTCTTTTATGAAAAAAACTATTACCATAAAGAGCTAAATAATCTATATCTGATAAATGCATACACTACCTATCCTTTACTCGTTTTTTATTTGTTATGAATTGTTTCTAATAGTTCTGGCTTAACTTTATAAAAGTATTTTACAAGTAATCCTGTAAAAGCAGCTTCAATTGCAATACCAATTATTACAATCAATATAAGTGCAATAATTCCACTAAAGGCAAGATAATCTACTTCACTTAGTTTATCAGCAAAACTCTCATTATCATGTTTATCATGTTCAGAATCTTTATGTTCTTCGTCTTCATGTTCATCGTCTTCATGTTCATTTTCTTCATCTTCATGAGCATGCTCTTCGTTATGACTATCTCCATGTGGTAATACTTCTTCAAATGAAACACCTGCGCCTACAATTCCTACCATTAAAACTAATGATACTAGCACACCTAATATGGTAGCCATTACAGATGCAAAAACTGGTTTTTTAAGACCTATTCCTCTAAATACATATGCGCCTACTACTATCTCAACACTCATAATAAGAGTATTAAGACCTACTATAGTTATTCCTCCATGACCAAATAAAGCCAAAATCATTGACACTATAAAGGCTACTAATATACCTAACTTTGGCCCTAATAAAATACCTATTAGTACTGCTAAACTAATATGTATAGGAACAACAAAGATTGGAACCGACATACTAATAAGCATTAATGCAGCAGCTACTCCTGTATATGGTATTATCTTTTTAACTTTTTCTTTATCTATAGTCTTAACTACAAAAGCTAGTATTGCTATAGTAAATATATAACCTGTCAACCAAAATTCTATTGGCATTGTACCATCTGGAATATGAATATGACTCATAAATAAACCTCTTTTCTTTACTAATTTTCTTTGTCAATTATTACTTTGTTTATCTCTTCGTCTTCTTCTAAAGGTATAACTACACATTTTTGACCATTGATTATTTGTGAATATACTTTTTCAGATTTTTCTTTACTAATATGTAAAACTACATCGTAGTCTCCAAGTTTATCTTTTTTAGTATCAATTAATTCTTTTTCTAACTCAGAGACCTTTTGTGTTAAAGCTCTTTGGGTTCTTTTCTTTTCGTTTTCTGCAACGATTTTTTTGTCAATTAGATAGTCCACAAAAGGTTTGTTTTCTTCAAGAGATTCTACAAATGAATCTGTAATCTTTTTTGACACTTCCTCTTCTAATTCTATATCTTCTAATATCTCTTTTACTTCATTGACAGTTATTACTATATCCTCAACTTCATTTTGCTCTTTTTCTTCGGATAAAAGATATAGGTTTTCTTGTATTTTTGAATATACTTCATCCTCTTCTTTAGTGTTAGCTTTGACTATATTTTCAAATATGTTCTTTTGTTGATTTGCAGTTGGTTTTATAGAACAGCCTAAAGCTTCTTGAATTAATTCTTCCTGTAAGGCTAGAGTATTTTTAGTATATAAAAGCAGGGAATGAACATCTGTACTTCTATCTGTAAAAGCTGGAAAAACGAAACCATTTTCAGGCGCTTTAACAATCCAATCTCTATCTCTTTTACCTATTCTATTCTCCTCTTCTTTATAAGAAAGAGCAGGACTTGCTAGTTCCACCGGACACATTGCACACAATAAATATTCATATACTTCTTCTGATTCATCAAGCTTATTATTGTCTGATGTTTTTGTTAACACGTCATAATTGTCATGGAAAACAAGAATTAAATAATTTCCAACCATTCTATAGTTCTCAATAATCAAGTGAAAGAATGTATCTAAAAGTCCTTCATTTTTAAGTTTACTTTCTTTAAGACCTTGCAAGAATCTTTGCTTTCCACCTTCTTTTTCTTCTTCTAATGGAAATTCCAAATTCAAAAGATTATTCCCATATGTTCCAGATAATACTTTTTTAGCTATTTCTAAATATTTATAGAATTCTTCGTCATCAAGATTTAAAAAGGTTTCTGTGAAATTAAGTATTATTTCTTTGTCTGCATTTACATAACAACCGGAAATCTTTGTAAATGTAGCCCCACTCTTACTAAATCTTTTTTTTATCTCTGCTATATCCTTTTTGTTCATAATCTTTTTAATACCTTTCATCTTCTATTATATTCTAGTCTAGTTCTAACAATATATATCTTTTTTTTCAAAAATCTTGTTTGATATATATATCATTGTTACTGATAGTATAATGCTTGCAAATATAAAGCCAATATTTAAATTGCCTTCTAAAATATCAGCACTTTTAAAATATCTAAGCGGTGTAAATATTCTTAAAATAAAATTGCTTTTTATTAGATCATGTATTATTCCTATGATAAAAAAAGTAAGAAATGCTAAGTTTATTAAAGTGTTCGCTTTTTCTTCTTTCTTTATTAAAACTGTTATAAATATTGATAAAGAATAAAACAAAACACCTAATAGAAAAATTACAATCGATGAATCAAATACAACTTTTCCTGCATAATCTTCAATTTTAAGTAGTTCTAAACTCAGTATAGAAAACACTAAATTAATCAATGAAAAAATTACTATATAAAAAAATCCTGCTAGTATCTTCATGTTAAGTATATAAGTCTTTTTCCTAGGCTTTGTGTATATGAATTCCGAGGTTTTGTCAATGTTTTCTCTAGATACAACATTTGTTCCAAGGCTAATTGAATAAATACATATACATATAATAGTATAAAAAGAAAGCACTACATAATAACCATTCGCTGTCTTTATATCAACATCTAGCATCCCAAACATCGCTAATATTATTCTAGGAAATTTATCAAATATTTCTTCTATGCCTTTAGCACCTTCTTGCGTCTCAAAACCTAAGTACTTAGTCATTCCTGCATATATCAAAAAAAACAGTCCTAAGCACCAGAACAAAAACACCTTTTTGTTTAATTTAAGTTCTTTTTTAATAATGTTCATATTAAACCCCATTTCTTATAATGCTTACAAAAGTCTAGACTGCATGTATATCTTTTTTTGTAAAACTTATAAATGAAATCACTAATAAAACCAAACAGATTACAAAAGCTAAAAGCATATAAATCATATTAAAGTGTCCATTTTCAATATAATATCCTGGTTCAAAATACTTTAATGGCGAAAAATAATAAACAGTTTCTTCATCTAAAAGATTAGCTATAGCATTTATTATGAATGCGACAAAACCAACTGTTGTAGCAATGCTAGAAAAACTTCTTATCTTTTTTGCTTTTATAGAGATGAATATACCTAGACACAAGAAAACTATTTGAAGTAAAAAAAGTCCAAAGCTAGCAAATACTAAACTTTTATTGTTCGCAAGATCTTGTTTGTTAATAAGCATAAGTGTAACCATAGCAATCAAAAATACGACATTAGTTAAAAACAAAACCACTATTCCGCTAAGAAATTTGTTTACAAACATTTTCTCCTTGGCTTTAGGTTTTGTAAACAAGAAATCCTGACATTTTGACTTTTTTTCTCGCGAAAATATATAAACCCCAACTAAGCAAGCCATTATTGCCGCTATAAGTCCTATATAAACATATGAAAACTTATAAAAGCCACTATAATTAAAAAAGCTATTAATATCAAAACCAAAAACCTCTAAAAATCCTTTTGGAAAACTTTCTAATAAACCTGTTAATTCATTTGCACTATCTTTATATACAGGATACATAGCACCCATTAATGCAAATAAAATTGATACAAGAACGAGATTCCAAGTTATAAATATCTTTTTTAGTGCCTTTAATTCAAACAAAAAAACATTCATAATAAACCACCTTTCAAAAAATATTAATAATTTACTTTTGTTCAATATAATAATGTAAAAATATTTCTTCTAAACTTGGTTCGGTTATTTCAATGTTTTGTAGTTTCAATTTATTAAGATTAGATATTAAAAGATTACAATCCCCTGCAAATATAAACTTAACAAGATTGTTTTCTTTTATTAGATTCGTTGCACCTTCTATATTAATTTCATTAATGCTTATGTCATCATTTAAGTATATTTCAACTTTTTTGTAAGTATCTTTTCTAATATCCTCAATTTTTTGTGTGTTTATTATTGTTCCATCTTTGATTATGCCAACATTCTTACAGATCTTTTGTACTTCGCTTAAGATATGAGAAGAAAATAATATAGATACTCCTTTATCATTTTCTTTTTTTATAAGTTCAAAAAATGTTTTTTGCATAAGAGGATCAAGTCCACTTGTAGGTTCGTCTAATATAATAAGCTTAGGGCTATGTAAAAGTCCTTGAATAATACCTACCTTTTTTTTGTTACCAAGACTCATATCTTCTATCTTTTTATTAAGGTCAAGTTCAAGAATGTTTGCTAACTCTTTAATTCTTTTTGTACAATCCTTCTTATAAAAAGAAGCAGAGTAGTTTAACATGTCTATACTTTTCATATTATCATAGTAGAAAACTTCACTTGGCATATAACCTATGTTTTTTAGAATCTCTACCCTATCTTTTTCACAGTCTAAGCCAAATATTCTAGCTTCACCACTATCTTTATGAATCAGAGATAAAATTGTTCTTATAGTAGTTGATTTACCTG
>CAZIGN010000053.1:11516-13010 GCA_964538805.1 uncultured Lachnospiraceae bacterium | reverse complement strand
AAAGATTATTGCCCTTGTCTGTTTTGGATATTTATTATATAATAAAAGATAAAATCAATAGAATAGAACAAAGGAGTTCAAAATGGAATTAGTAACAGTTAGAGACCTATATCGTGAAAGTGATAAGTTTATTGGTAAAGAGATTAGTGTTGGTGGATGGATTAGAAGTATTAGAGATTCAAAAACATTTGGATTTATAGTATTAAATGATGGATCATTTTTTGAAACATTACAGATAGTTTATAATGATGGGCTTGATAATTTTTCGGATATTTCAAAGCTTAATGTTGGAGCTGCTATAATTGTAAAAGGTACATTAGTAGCGACACCAGAAGCAAAACAGCCTTTTGAGATACAAGCAATGAAGGTAGAGATAGAAGGATTATCTTCACCTGAGTATCCGTTACAAAAAAAGAGACATTCTCTTGAATATTTAAGAACCATCTCTCATTTGAGACCTAGAACTAATACTTTTCAAGCAGTGTTTAGAGTTAGATCATTAATAGCTTATGCTATTCATCAATATTTTCAAGATAGGAACTTTGTGTATGTTCATACTCCAATTATCACAGGTAGTGACTGTGAAGGAGCAGGTGAGATGTTTAGAGTAACTACACTTGATATGAATAATCTTCCGCTAACTAAAGAAGGTAAAGTTGATTATTCAGAAGATTTCTTTGAAAAAGAGACAAATCTTACAGTTTCAGGCCAGTTAAATGGTGAGACTTATGCTATGGCATTTCGTAACATTTACACTTTTGGTCCTACTTTTAGAGCAGAGAATTCTAACACAACAAGACATGCAGCGGAATTTTGGATGATTGAACCTGAGATTGCTTTTGCGGATTTAAAAGATAATATGATGCTTGCAGAAGGAATGTTAAAGTACATTATTAAATACGTAATGGAAAATGCAAAAGAAGAGATGCAATTTTTCAATAGTTTTGTAGATAAAGGGTTAGTAGAAAGACTAGAAAATGTACTAAAAGCGGATTTTGGTCATGTTACTTATACTGAGGCTATTGAGATATTAGAAAAAAATAATGATAAATTTGATTATAAAGTAAGTTGGGGCTGTGATTTACAGACCGAGCATGAAAGATACTTAACAGAAGAAGTGTTCAAAAAGCCAGTATTTGTTACTGATTACCCAAAAGATATTAAAGCATTTTACATGAAGATGAATGAAGATAATAAAACTGTAGCAGCTATGGATTGTTTAGTTCCTGGAATTGGTGAGATTATAGGTGGAAGTCAAAGAGAAGACGATTTGACAAAGCTTGTAAAAAGAATGGAAGAGATGAATCTTTCTCCAGAAGATTATGAATTTTATCTTGATCTTAGAAAATATGGATCTACTAGACATGCAGGATTTGGTTTGGGATTTGAAAGATGCGTAATGTACTTAACAGGAATGTCTAATATAAGAGACGTTATTCCTTTCCCACGAACAGTTAATAACTGTGAACTATAATAATTAGATTGATTATATAT
>CAZIGN010000053.1:0-11416 GCA_964538805.1 uncultured Lachnospiraceae bacterium | reverse complement strand
TTTTGTTAAGAGAATATAACAAATAAATATAATGTTGATTAAGATAAATGTGATGATCGTTTGAAATTGAAGGAAAAGTCATAATTACGCCGAGTTTTTCTTTTGAAAGAAAAAAGATTAGGATGGAGATACTTATGCCAGCTGATAATAAAGACGATAAAGAAGAAAAAAAAGAATCAAGTGCCATAGCAAAAACTATAAAAAAGGTTATTGCTATGGTTTTTGGTGTTTTAATAACCCTTCTTTTAATATTTGGTGCAGTGGGGGTTCTAAGAGTTTTAGAGATTAAAAAAGAAGCTGATAATATGGTGGATAATTTTGATGTGTCAGTTTTTAGGAATGGTGAAACGGGTTTCATATATGATGTTAACGGAGAAGTTATAGCTACATTAAGTGGCGTAAAAGAGATGTATTATATAGATTATGATGATATTCCACATTATGTTAAACAGACTTTTTTAGTAGGTGAAGATAGAAACTTCTATGAGCATTCAGGAGTTGATTACAAAGCTATAGCTAGAGCGGTATTAGCCATATTTAAATATGATGGGAAAATCACACAAGGCGGAAGTACAATAACTCAGCAGCTTGCACGAAACATTTTCCTTAATCATGATATGACGGTTGAAAGAAAAATCAGAGAAATGTTTGTATCATATAGATTAGAAGAATTATATACAAAAGAACAGATATTTGAGTTTTATGTTAATAATATATATTTTGCAAATGGATTTTATGGAATAGAGGCTGCAGCTAAGGGATACTTTAGTAAAGGCAGCGAGAATTTAACGCTTTCAGAAGCTGTTTTTCTTGGTATTATCCCTAATAATCCATCAAAATATGATCCATATACAGGTTTTGAAGAAGCAATTATTAGAAGAGATAGAATATTAAAGCAAATGCTAGACGAGAATGCTATAGACTTTGAACAATACAAAGAAGCTATAGAACAAGACATACTTCTTAATCCGTCATCAGATTTGAAAAGTAATTATGTCGAAACCTATGTAAGACATAGTGCAACGCTTGAACTTATGAAAATGCATGGGTTTGAGTTTAAGAATGAGTTTGCTACAACAGAAGATAAGGCGCTTTATATAGAAGAGTATCAAAAGCTTTATAATGAATTAAATATGTATTTATTCACAAAAGGTTATAAGATATATACTTCAATAGATCTAGAAGTACAAGACAAATTACAAAATGTTGTAGATAAAAGTTTAGAAGATTATAAAACTAAAAACGATGAAGGAATTTATCAAATGCAAGGAGCGGCTACAGTAATTGATAATGATACTGGATTAGTAGTTGCTATTGTAGGAGGAAGAGAACAAGCATATAATGGCTATACACTTAATAGAGCATACCAAAGCTTTAGACAACCTGGTAGTAGTATTAAGCCAATATTGACTTATATACCAGCAATTGAAAGAGGTTACAATGCTAATAGCATTCTTTTAGATGAGAAAATTGAGGGTGGGCCTACAAATGTAGTACCTGTTTATGAAGGCAATATTACTCTTAGATATGCGATAGAGCAATCTAAAAATACTGTGGCATGGAATCTTTTTTTAGAGCTAACACCAAATGTTGCGATTTCTTATTTGAAATTAATGAACTTCTCTAAGATTGTGGCAGCAGATTATGTACCAGCTATGTCTCTTGGAGGTATGACTTATGGTGTTTCTTCTCTTGAAATGGCTGCAGCGTACTCAACTATTGAGAATGACGGAATATACAGGAACCCAACAAGCATAATTATGATAACCGATTCAAGAGGTAATATAATATTATCATCAGATATGCAAAGAACAAATACTAAGGTGTATGATAAGAATGCAGCAAGGCAAATGAGCGATATTCTTAGAGGGGTTCTAATTAGAGGTTCGGCTAAAGGATATGATTTAAAAAATGCTATAGCAGCAGCTAAAACAGGTTCTACAAATAATGATTATGATAACTGGATAATAGGTTATTCAAGTTATTACACAACTTCTGTATGGATAGGTTATGATTACCCAAAAACAATTGATAAAGAAGGCAAGAAGAAATCAAAAATCATATGGAATGACATAATGACATATTTACATGATGGGCTCTCAAAAGTCGAATTTCCAAAACCTGACTATACAGAAGAAACACAAGAACAAAGTAATGTTATAGAGACAACTTCTGCAAAAGAAGAAGTAACTGAAGAATTCACAACATATGAAGATGATAATCAGTTATATGAAAAAAGCACGGTAAAAAATCCAAACAAACCATATACAGGCAGTGATAAAAAGGATGAAGAAACCGAAGAAAACAAACTTTACTATGATTAACAAATTATTAATAAAAAGACAATAAAAAAATAGCACAGGTTAATTATTTAACCTGTGCTATTTTTCTATTTATTCTTTTGCTCACTATTATATGAATCAAGTAATTTGTGAATTCTCTCAACAGGGCTTAACAAGTGACTAATTGAAGAGTCATGGTTAAGAGTGTCTATTATTAAAGAAATATACTTGCTCATGTCTACATTAATATAATAAGGCTTTTCTAGTAAATCACTTCTTTGGTAAGTAAGATTAGTTGTAAGGACTCTGTCAATTATTCCTTCTTTGTAAGCTTTATCAAACTTTTCTAATCCATTTGTGAATAATCCAAAGGTAGCGGCAACAAATACTCTTTTAGCTTTTCTTCTTTTAAGTTCAGTAGCAACGTCGATCATACTATCACCAGAAGAGATCATATCATCAATTATAAAAACATCTTTTCCTTCTACATCTGAACCTAAGAATTCATGTGCAACTATAGGGTTTCTTCCGTCTACAATCTTAGCATAGTCGCGTCTTTTGTAAAACATACCCATATCTATACCTAGGACATTTGAAAAATATACTGCTCTATCCATAGCACCTTCATCAGGGCTAATCATCATCATATGGTCGGAATCTAAAATTAAGTCTTTTTCAACAGCTAATAGGTTTTTTAGGAATTGATAAGTAGGTTGAACAGTTTCAAAACCTTTTAGTGGAATAGCGTTTTGAACTCTAGGGTCATGCGCATCAAAAGTAATGATATTGTCAACACCCATATCTACAAGTTCTTGAAGAGCAAGAGCACAGTCAAGAGATTCTCTGCCAGTTCTCTTATGTTGTCTGCTTTCGTATAAGAAAGGCATAATAACAGTTATTTTCTTTGCTTTACCACCAGCAGCAGCGATAATACGTTTAAGGTCCTGGTAATGATCATCAGGTGACATACGATTCTCATAACCACAAAGTGAATACTTTAAGTTATAATTACCAACATCTACTAATATGTAAAGATCAGAGCCACGAACAGTTTCTTGAATTACGCCTTTTGCTTCACCTGAACCAAAACGTGGAACTTTATGTTTTGTTAAGTAACTTGACTTTTGATATCCGCGAAAATCAAAACCAGGCTTTGAAGGGTCTGTTTTATCGTTTCTCCAAGATGTTATATATTCATCTACTTTTAATCCTAATTCCTTGCAGCTTTCTAATGCGACGATGCTTAGTGGGCCTACAGGGATAGTAGCACATTTTGTTTCTTCATTAAACATGTAAATTCCTCCGAAATATGATTGGTTATTGTTTGTTTACAAACAGTTTATATCACTAAGTGCTGATTAAGTCAAGTTAGTTTAGACTTAATTCTTAAATCCTGACCGAAAACTTTCAATAATTTATAGTTACTTGTTATTCTTGAAAACAGTCTTTCTGAATAATTGTTTTTTAGTTCAGCAATGTTAAGATTTGTAGAAATTATAGTAGATAAATGAGCAATTTCTCGTTCATTTATACAGTTGAATAAAGCTGAGTTTGTAAAAGAGTTACTAAGCTCTGTTCCTAAATCATCAATAATTAGTAAATCACAGCTAAGTAAATAATCAGACATATCATTAGCTTCTACATCCTTGTAACCAAAGGTAGACTTTGAAAACACCTCAAATAGTTTTATTGCAGAAATATAAATTACAGAATGAGTAGTTTCTATTAATTCTTTAGCAATGCAGTTAGTTAAGAAGGTCTTTCCAACACCAGTAGCCCCAAAAATAAAGAGATTAGTGAAGTCTTTGTCAAAATCATGGATAAACTCTTTGCAAGTATTTACTACTTTTTTTATATTCTCATTAGCATTAGTGTTTGTAATAGGATCAACAAATTCATCTGAGTAATAATCATAATTAAAATTATCAAAATTTTCTTTAAGTAAAACTTCATTAATATTAGACATATCATACAATGCTTCAATTATTCTTTTGTTAAGGCAATGACATCTTTTGTGAGAAATAAAGCCTGTATCTTTGCAATCTAAACAAGTATACGTAGGTTCAAGATAATCAACAGGGTAATTATAGTTTGATAATAGTTCTTTTCGTTTGTTAATTAATTCTTTAATGTCATGTTTTAAATCTTCTAGTAAAGAAGAATTAGAATTAGAGTCAAGCAAAAGCTTTTTGCCATAGCTAACAGACAACGAAGCTATTTTATCAGAAATTTCCTTTGTCATAGGAATTTTAGAATAAACTTCTTTGGTACGTTCTTCTAGCAATCGCTTAGAAGAAAGCAGTCTTTCGTTATATTCTCTTATTATATTATCATACTGGTATGAATTAAGCCCCAAAATTATTGCCTCCTTGATTGAAAATTAATTTGTCTTTAAAAGTTTTCTTTCTAAATCATCGTAATCATAATCACGTTGTTTAAAGTTGTTAAAGTTATTAGTAGGCTTTTCTGATTTGACCACTTTAGAAGCTTTTTCACTTTTCGCCTTTTGATGTTCATCATCTAGAACTTTAATATCATTTAAAGTTGTTATGCCTTTTTTCTTCCATTTTGAAAGAATCGAATCTGCATATTCAAAACTTGGCTGATGTATTGCTTGTATAGTTCTGTTACAAGCATCAACTATTATATCCATAGGAAAACCAAATTCATTAGTCCACTTTATAATAAAAGATTTTTCAACTTCAGCTGGATTTCTATTAGTTAATCCAAATGCTTTAAAAACAGGATAGCAATTCTTAGAATATAAAGCGGTATAGTTTTTTGCAGCTTCAACACTAGTAATACCATGTTTAGACCAATCTATTGCAACCTTTTCGATATAACGAATGCTTTTGTGATTATTACTTAAGCAAAATTCAATTAAAAATTCAATAAGCTCAACTGAAAAGCCTAAACTATCATAAATGTATAATATAGAATTAGTCTCAGTACTACTAAAGGTCTTACCAAGATATGTTTGTGCAATGTACAATAAATCACTTACTTCTTCATTAGAAATAAGCTTGTTTAATTCTTCCTCAGTAAAATCAACCTTAGCAACAGGTTCTATAGACTCAGATTTTGTGAAATCATTAGTAGTGGCTTCTTTTGAAATAACAGTAAAAGATGGAACCTTAGGAGTCTCAAAATTAGTATCAAAGCTCACAGCAGGTCTGTTTGCAAGTGCATTTATATCTTCTAATCTAATTCCCGAAAGTTGCTTATTGTCGTCAAAAGATAAACTTATTAAACCTAGTTGTTCCCAGTATCTAAGAGCGCGTAAGATGTCTTTTTCTGTATGATCAAAAGTATCAGCCATAGTGCTCACAGATAGATCTGCGTCTGCTGAAGCGGCACACCTTAATAAATACATATATACTTTTACGTATTCGCCATTAGCTCTTGGCATAAACTTATCTAAAAAGTAATTTGATATTATTGTTGTGGAAGAAGATGTATTCTTTTCAAGTATTAACTTTCCCATGTTTTTCGCCTCATCATTCAATTAAATATTTTGTAAACATACTATAACATAAAGATGTGTAAAAGTGTATATGAAATTTTACTAGAAAGCCTATAAACAAAGGAAAAACCCACTAAAGTGGAATGTGTGAAAATTGTGGATAACTATAATCCAAGAAGATGATTTCCAATAATATAAACATCTCCGGCTCCCATAGTTATCAACAAATCATTGTGCATAGAATTTTCTAATAAATAATTTTCAATATCATCAAAAGACTCAAAATAATAAGCTTCTTTCCCTAATAACTGCAATTCTTTAAGAATATCTTTAGAACTAACACCTGTTGTGTTTGTTTCACGAGCAGCATATATGTCTGTAAGAATTATTATATCAGCTAAAGCTAAAGAGCTGGCAAATTCTTTTAAAAATGCGGTTGTTCGTGTATAAGTATGTGGTTGAAATATACAAACAATTCTATTGTGAGGATAATTTTTAGCGGTGTTTAGTGTTGCTACTATTTCATCAGGGTGGTGAGCGTAATCATCGATAATATTAATACCCTTCAAGCTTCCCTTAAATTCAAAACGCCTATTAGTGCCTGTATATCTTCTTAAGCCTTCTTTAATAGAATCAAAATCAAGATTTAAGACTCTAGCAGCAGCGATTGAAGATAGAGAATTAGAAACATTATGCATACCACAAATATTAAGCTTTATTGAAGAAACAAATTCGTTATTGATAAATAAGTCATAAGAGCCTCTTGCAAACTCATCAAATGCAACATTTTTAGCTTGATAATCGGAAATGTTATCATCTATGCCATATGTAATTACCTTACAAGAAAGGTCTTTTGTAAAATATGAAATATCATCTATCTCCGAATTGATAATTAAAGTACCTTCAGTTGGTAATAAATCACAAAACTTCTTAAAACTCTCGCGAATCTGTGTTATGTCTTCAAAAAAATCCATATGGTCTTCTTTAACATTAAGAATAATAGATAAAGTTGGGTGAAAACTTAAAAAACTATTGGTATACTCACAAGCCTCCGTAATCATAGTAGAAGACTGTCCAATTCTTAAATTGCCCTTAATAGAGTTAAGAACTCCACCTGTTAATATAGTTGGATCCGTATCACCTGCTAATAAGATTTCAGATAACATAGAAGTGGTAGTAGTCTTTCCATGTGTACCAGAAACTGCAATAGCAGTTTTGTGATTAGCCATAATCTGTCCTAGTATCTCGGCTCTACTAAGCATAGGGATGTTAAGAGTCATAGCTTTAGCAAATTCTTCGTTATCCTTTTTAATAGCTGCTGTATAAATTACAAGATCAATGCCATCTTCTATGTTATTAGCGCGTTGTCCATAATTAATAACTGCGCCTTTGTTTTCTAAATCTTGTGTAAAAGAAGAAGTTTTTGTATCTGAACCAGATATCTTAAAACCTTTTTCTAATAAAATGTTTGCAATTGCACTCATGCTTATTCCGCCTATACCTATGAAATATACATGAAGAGGGTTGTTAAAATCTAAATTGTACATACAATACCTATGCATTAAAATGCATTCCTTTCATATTAACTTATGTTTAATTATATCACTAGACTTAAAAAATGCAATCTAGAGAAGAGTTAAAAAATAATGTACAAAATTGCAACAAATTCAAAAAACTCTGAATTCCTAGTTGTTAGTTGTGTTATAATACCAAGGATTTGGTTATATAAAACGAATAACTTCTATATATATGTGCAATATAATCAAAATATTGAGAAAATTAAAGAAAATATTGTAAATTATATTCACAATTTGACACTAATATGTTATAATAACTACTATCTTGAGTAAAGAGGTGATGAAGTGATAAAAAAGGATATGATTGCTATGTTGTTAGCGGGTGGACAAGGCAGCAGGCTAGGAGTACTAACATCAAAGGTTGCAAAACCAGCAGTCGCATTTGGTGGAAAGTATAGAATAATTGATTTTCCACTAAGTAATTGTATCAATTCGGGAGTTGATACAGTAGGTGTACTTACACAATACCAACCATTAAGACTTAACACTCATATAGGTATAGGTATTCCTTGGGATTTAGATAGGAATATTGGAGGAGTAACGATTCTTCCGCCATATGAAAAAAGTCATAGTAGTGAGTGGTATACAGGAACGGCAAATGCTATTTATCAGAATATGGAATATATGGAAACATATAGCCCTGAATACGTATTAATATTATCAGGTGATCATATTTATAAGATGGATTATGAGGCTATGCTTGATTACCATAAGGCAAGTAATGCAGATGTAACGATTGCAACGATGCCAGTTCCAATTGAAGAGGCAAGTAGATTTGGGATAATAATTACAGATGATACTAAAAAAGTTGTGGATTTTGAAGAAAAGCCAGAAAATCCAAGAAGTAATTTAGCGTCTATGGGAATATACATTTTTAAATGGAGTATCTTAAAAGATGCATTAAAGAAGCTTTCAGAACAAAGTAACTGTGATTTTGGTAAGCATATTATTCCTTATTGTTTTAATAATGGTAATAAAATAGTAGCTTATGAATATACAGGTTATTGGAAAGATGTAGGTACACTACAATCATATTGGGAAGCTAATATGGAACTTATAGATATTATACCAATATTTAATCTTTATGAAGAGTTTTGGAGAATATATACAAAAAGTGACGCACTACCACCACAGTACATAGGAGATAATGCAATTATTAATAGAAGTATAATTGGAGAAGGTACTGAGATATATGGAGAAGTACAAAATTCAGTTATTGGTTCGGGAGTTATAATTGGAGAAGGCGTTGTAATTAGAGATTCGATAATTATGAACCATGTAACAATTGGAGAAAACACAATAATAGAAAAGGCTATAGTTGCTGAGCATTCGACTATAGGAGCTAATTCATATTTAGGTGAAGGCGAGTTTAAAGAAAGCAAGTATGATCCTAAGGTTTATGCTTTTGATATTGTTACTGTAGGAGAAGACACTGTAATACCTGATAATGTAAGAATTGGCAAGAATACTGCAATAGTAGGAATAACTACATTAGATGATTACAAAGACGGAGTTCTTGACAGTGGAGATTATATTGTTAAGGTAGGTGATGAATAGTGAGGGCGATTGGACTAGTTTTGGCAGGTGGGAATAATAACCGCATGAGAGAACTCACATTAAAAAGAGCAATAGCAGCTATGCCTGTAGCAGGAAGTTATAGGGCGATAGACTTTGTATTGAGTAACATGGTAAATTCGAGAATTCAAAAGGTAGCTGTACTTACGCAGTATAATGCCAAATCTCTAAACCAACATTTAAGTTCTTCGAAATGGTGGGATTTTGGTAGAAAAAAAGGTGGTCTATATGTATTTACACCATCAATTACTGCAAACAATAGTGATTGGTATCAAGGAACAGCGGATGCAATTCATCAAAACATCAATTTCCTAAAAGATAGTCATGAACCTTATGTAATTATTGCTGGCGGTGAAGGTATATATAAGCTAGATTACAACAAAGTTTTAGAGCAACATATACTTAAAAAAGCTGACATTACTGTAGTTACAAAAGAATTTGTAAATGATTATGATAGTTCTAGGTTTGGTGTTGTAAAAGTAAATGATGATGGGAAAATAATAGACTTTGAAGAAAAGCCAGAAGTGACAGGTTCTAAACTAGTATCAACGGGTGTGTATATAATAAGAAGAAGGCTCTTAATTGACTTGATCGAAAAGGCTGCTAGTAGAGGAGAATTTGACTTTATAAATGCAGTAATTCTTGAAAACAAAGAAGAAAAGAGCTTATATTCATACAAAATGGATACATACTGGGATAGTGTATCTTCGGCAGAAGCTTATTATAACATTAACATGGATTTTTTGAAAAAAGATATAAGGGATCATTTATTAAAAGGTTATCCTGAAATTTATACAAAAGTTGAAGACTTACCACCAGCAAAGTATAATCCAGGAACATATGTTAAGAATTCATTGATAGCAAGTGGTTGCATAATAAATGGCCATATTGAAAACTCTGTATTGTGCAAAAAAGCATATATAGGTAACAATTGTATTATTAAGAATTCAATAATATTAAACAATGTATATATTGGGGATAACTCATATATTGAGAATTGTATTGTTGAGAGTAGAGATACTATTAATCCTAATACAACTCATATAGGAGAATCGGGAAACATTAAGATAGTTATGGAAAAGAATATTAGATACGGTTACTAAACAAAATTAGAATCCACAGGAGGGGTAACGCATGGAAATTACTGATGTAAGATTAAAAAGAGTAGATGAAAAAGGGAAAATGAAAGCACTAGTATCAATTACATTTGATGACGTTTTTGTTATACATGACATTAAAGTAATTGAAGGTGAAAAAGGCAGATTTGTAGCAATGCCTAGTAGGAAAGGAATGGAAGGAGAATATAGAGATATAGCTCATCCTATTAATACTAAGACGAGGGAATTGATTCAAGATGCAGTTCTAGAAAAGTATAAAGAATTTTGTAAAAAAGAAAATAAAAAAAAGATTTATGTATAAATATTTATAAATAAATAAATCAAAAAATTTCAAAAGATAAGAAAAATAATATTTAAAATTGAGACTGTGATATGGCTTTTGTTCGTAAGAATAAAGGCCATATCTTTTTGTTGATTTTAAGTGAATCCAAACAAAAAGAAGTATTGCTTGTAAATATAAGGATTAGAATTTATAATATTTATAAAAGTTTTGAAGAAATGGAGATTAGTATGTACATAATTGTCGGACTTGGTAATCCAACAACAAAATACGAACACACAAGACATAATGTGGGTTTTGATGTAATAGATGAATTAGCAGATAAATTTAATATAGACATGAATATATTAAAGCATAAAGCTGTTTGTGGCAAAGGCGTTATAGATAAAGAAAAAGTTGTCCTAGTAAAGCCTATGACTTATATGAACCTTAGTGGTGAAGCGGTTAGAAGTGTTATTGATTTTTACAAAATAGATCATAAAAAAGAATTGATTGTTATATATGATGATGTTTCGTTAGACGTAGGAAGAATAAGAATCAGAGAAAAAGGCAGTGCAGGCGGGCATAATGGAATTAAAAATATCATAGCTAATTTATCAAGCGAAGAGTTTATAAGACTAAAATTAGGAGTAGGAGAAAAGCCAAGGGGTTATGATCTTGCAGACTATGTTTTAGGCCACTTTAAAGGTAAAGACAAAGAATTAATTGAAGATGGAATAGATAATTCAGCAAAAGCAATTGAGTCATTTATTACAGAGGGTTTACAAGTAGCTATGAACAAGTTCAACAAAATTCAATAAAAAACGAACAAGAAAACAGACTAATAAAAAAGCGGAAAATGAGGTACATAGATGAGCGCGTTTACATCTTCATTAAAAGATTTAAAAGATTATGCTTTAATAGAAGAACATATTAATAATAAGCATAAGCCAATTCAGATATCTGGTTGTACCCAAGGTCAGATATGCCATATGATTAGTAGTTTAGGTGATGGTTTTAAATATAAAATCATCATTACTTTTGATGAAAAAAAAGCAAAAGAGATGTATGAAAATTATAAGCTCTTTGATAAAAAAGTGCTATATTATCCAGCAAAAGACATGATATTTTTCAGTGCAGAT
>CAZIGN010000052.1:3786-13130 GCA_964538805.1 uncultured Lachnospiraceae bacterium | reverse complement strand
AACAAGACCTTTGTTTAATCAAACAAAAAGTCTCGCCTTTTTAAATAGTTTATATATAAATGTTATGTTGGTTTTACTTCTTTTACAAATCCATTTTCATCAAACTCTATCTTATCTATGCAAGTTTCTCGGTGAAAGCCTTTACCCTCTTTGTAAACATTAAGAGGTGTGAAAAATCTATGATAAGCTATGTAATAATTCCCTTCATCTTCTAGAATTGCATGATGTCCCGTTCCTAAAATACCTTTTCTTTCATCTTTTCTTAGAATAGTATATTTATAGGCTACATCATTAAAAAGGCTATCACTCACACCATAATTGACATGATAATCTGGACTTCCTGTATCATCGCAAGACCAAGTAAAATGATAAATACCATCTTTTTTAAAGACAGTTACGGCTTCTCTAAAATCAACTAATCCATTAATCTGTCTTAACGAAGAAATATCAATGCTTAACATGTCCTCATTAAGCTTTGCTATAACTGCGTCACCGTTTCCAAACAGGATGTAAGAATCTTTATCTTCTGTGTATATTATAGGATCAATTGCCTGACCTAGTTTAATTCCCTCATTTCTAACTAAGTCAATTGTAATCATTGGACTTTCCATACTTTTAAATGGTCCGTCTGGAAAATCACTAACAGCAACACCTATTGCCTGATTGTCTGACTTATCTCTTCCGCAAAAATAAAAATAATACTTTCCATTTTTATGTTCAACTGCAGGAGCCCAAGCACTACCGCTAGCCCATGGCACATCATCTGTTGAAAGATCTAGTATAACCTTTCCTTCGTCCCAATTAATTAAATCCGTAGAGCTAAATACTTTAAAAACTGTTCCAGACCACCCATCGAATCCATCAGTAGTTGGATAAATGTAGTATTTTCCATTAAACTTTGCTATATCAGGATCAGCATACTGTCCTTTTAATATTGGATTACCCATAACCTTCTCCATTTCTATATTCTTACAAATATATAATTAGTTTTATTCATTTAACTTATAATATAAACCTTTTAAGTTCATTAATTCTTCATGCGTTCCAGCTTCTGCAATTCCTTTATTATCAATATATAATATTCTGTCCGAATTTCTAATTGTTGAAAGTCTATGTGCCACTATGAAAGAAGTCTTTTCTTTAAGTATTATATCTAATGCTCTTTTAATTAGGTCTTCTGTTTCTGAATCAATTGAACTCGTTGCCTCATCAAGAATTACTATAGACGGATTTTTAAGAATTATTCTAGCAAAACTAATTAATTGTTTTTCACCAGCTGATAAACCGTCTCCTCTTTCATCAAGTTCTTGATAATATCCGTTATCAAGTCTTTCAATGCATTTGTCTGCAAATATAGTCTTAGCTGCTTTTATACATTCTTCATCAGTTGCATCAGGCTTTCCATATCTTATGTTATCAATAACACTTCCCTTGAAAATAAATGGGTCTTGCATCAATACACCTACTTCTTTTCTAAGCGATTTTATTGCTATCTCTCTAACATCTATTCCGTCTATCATGACACTACCTTTTGCTACATCATAAAATCTAGTTATCATGTTAATTACTGTTGTTTTGCCCGCACCGGTTGGCCCTACTAGAGCTATTGTTTCTCCTGGTTTAACATGTAGATCAAAATTTTCTAGAATATTTATACCTTCTTCATATGAAAATGTTACATCATTAAAATCAACATAACCTTTAACATTTTCTAAATCATGAGAATATGTAGTATCATCTATCTTTACATCTGCATCAATAGTATCAAAAACTTGTTCTAAATTGGCGCTTACCTGAGCTAAGTTTTGAATGATTTGTGCTAGTTGCGTAAGTGGACCGTTAAACTGTCCCATATAAGCTGTAAATGCTATAACCGTACCTGCAGTAATTGTTTGTGAACCATTTAGAATCAATGCTAATGATACCCCATATAATGTAAGTGTTCCTAGATTCCAAAACGTTTCAACTATAGGAGTGTTTAATTCATTTCTCTTAACTATTCTCCACCATGCATGAATACTTGTCATATGAACATCGTTATATATTTCTTCGTTAAGCTTTGCTCTATTGTAGTTTTTTATTATCTTTTCACCCATTATTGACTCTACTTGAAAGGCAACTCTGTTAGAAACTTTAGCTCTATGAGTTCCAAATAGTTTTCTAATCTTATACCTTAAGTAAAATACCGCACTCATAAGTGGTATAACCGTTATGAACACAATACCTGTTAGTGGTAAGCTAATTGACAACATAAATCCTGTAACTATAACTATCTTAACCAAATAAACCATAAAAAACAGTACATTGTTTGAAAAGAAGTTTGCCAGACCATTAATGTATTCCGTAACACGCACAACTATCTTTCCTGCTGGTCTACTATCAAAATAATCAAAAGGCATTTTTTGTAATTTGTAGAATATATCTTTTCTTATGTTTGCAATTATTCTATGTCCCGTTTTGCCCATGAGTCTTGTATGCGCAAAAGTTATAGTTATTTCTATTCCTGCTAATAAAATTAACGCTAGAGAAATAAACACTAACTCTTTATAATTCTTACTTACAACGATCTTATCTGTAATATGTCTTAGTAATAATGGTGCTACAAGTGATGCTACAACAGAAACTACCATTAGAAAACTAACTAATGCGAATATCTTTTTAAAAGGAAGTATATAACGGGTTATTTTTCCTAATTGCTTAATATCTATCTTTCTTTGGATTATCTCATCCTGATAGTAAGTATTTCTTTGAGCCATCTTATATCTCCTCTCCATTATTATCTTGTTCTGAAATAGTATCAAAATCTATAACTGCTTTTCTTTCTGCAGTTTGAATATTATATACTTTTGCAAAATGTCCATCTAGTTTCATAAGCTCATCAAAATTACCTCTTTCAATAATCTCACCATCTTGCATATAAATTATTTCATCACAATCTACTACAGAAGACATTCTATGTGCAGATATCAAGAGTGTTTTTTCAGGATAATTTGTCTTAATTGTTTCTAGTAATTTCTTTTCTGTGTTAGGATCTAGCGCACTAGTTGCATCATCAAGTACAAGTATTGGTGCACATTTTAATAATGCCCTTGCAATACTTACTCTTTGTTTTTGTCCACCTGATAGTCCTAGTCCCTTTTCACCAACTATAGTTTCATATCCTTGTGGCAACTTTTCAATAAATTCATGAGCCTGTGCTTCTCTTGCAGCTTTTAATACTTTTTCTTTATCTATATTAGGATCAGAAAATGCTATATTAGAATCAATTGTATTAGAAAACAGGAAAATATCCTGGAATACAAATGAATAGGTTGCTCTTAATGACTCAAGAGAATACTCCTTAACATTCTTATTATTAATATTAATAGAACCTTTTTTAACATCATGTATTCTTACAAGAGTTTTAAGAAGAATACTTTTTCCGCTACCAGTTCCACCTACGATACCAACTTTTTTACCATATGGAATATCAAGTGAAATGTTCTTTAAAACTTGCTTATCTCCAAACGCTAATGATATATTGTCTATTTTTAGGTTTGGAACCCCATTTATGTCTTCAGCTTCTTCTTTATCATAAACAAGAGACTCTTCTTTTAAAAACTTATCTATACTATTACCAGCAACCATCATTTGCTGAGCTTGCGATAAAGTATTGTTGATTTGAGTTATATGATCCATAATCCTTACTACATAAGTGGTACAAGTCATTAAAAGACCTACCATTATCTGGCCATCTATAACTAAATATGCACTGATAGCAAGTGTTCCAATGTATGTAACTTGTTTTATCGAGCTAAAGAATACATCGAATTTTGAAGATAGGTTGATCTGTGAAAAATGAGATTTCATCAAACTATCATTAGCTTTATCGAACTTGTTTTTTTCTAGTTTTTCATTAGTAAATGATCTTACAAGCCTAACCGCTTCAATATTTTCTTGAACAGTAAGATTCATATTACTGTCATTTTTTCTTATATTCCTATAATTTTCTCTGGCTTTTCTCATAAAAATTCTTAATGCAAGTATCATAATCGGAGTTACTATCACAGGAATAATTAAAAGCAGCAAACTTTTATCTGATAGGAAACTTATACATAAAATAAGAATTAATATACTATCTAAAATATTAGGGATCATTCTAGCGTATAACTCTTTAAACATAATAGTGTCTGAATTTACTGTTTGTAATAATTCTCCTGAATTGTATCTAGCTACTGTTGCACTATCAAGCTTCATTAACTTATTATAAGTAACAATTCTTAGGTCTGTTTCCATCATAAGGCCACAGTAATTTAGCGTTACATTTTTAAAGTAAACAAGTATAATTCTTACCAATAACATAGAAAAAAATACAATAGCTATACTAAAGAAGAGTTTAAAACTTCTCACATCACCATATTCGCCACTAAGTAAGAACTTAAAAATACCCTTTTCCTTTTCTAGATTCTCGTCTAGTATTATATGGTTTATAAACAATGCTGATATAAGTGGTATTCCTAAATCAGCAATTATTGCTACAAAACTAAATATCTGTGCTAATATGGCATATGGAAGATATTTTTTCCAATAAGTCAGTCCATAAATTAACGTCTTCATATATTGTTCCTCTTTCTGCCAAACAATTATGCATTGGCTTCACTATTTTTACATGTCATCTAGTAAAAGCTATTCTATAACAATAAAAAGCAAAAAAGAAGAGCAAAACAGAAAATATCAATTATCTGCCACAAAACATCAATTTCATATTGATGTTTTTAGCTAATAATTGATATTTTATCTTTAAGTCAATTTAAAATTTTTCTTTTTTCAAAAATCTATATAAAACTTTATGCTCTTTCTTTTTTTAATTCAAGTTTAAGAATATTAGTCTTTTTTAATCCTTGAACAATAACTAGTCCCATTGCGCCACCAATTACTGTACTTGCTAAAAACGGAATCACAAACATGAACATAGTTGCTTCCTTACCTATTAAAAATGTTGCTACGGGGTAAGCTATAATGCCACCAATGATACCTGTTCCTATTACTTCTCCTACATATGCAACAAAATTGTTTTTAAAATATTTATACAAAAGTCCTGCACATAATGCTCCTATCATACTTCCAGGAAAAGCTAAAAGGCTCCCTGTTCCCAAAACATTTCTTACTAGCGACGAACAAAAGGCTGCACAAACAGCATACACAGGTCCAAGTGTAACGGCTGCAACAACATTTATTAGATGTTGAATAGGAAAGCATTTTGCTATTCCAAGTGGAATATTGATTGGTGAAAGTATAACAGCAAGTGCAACATACAAACTTGCTATTGTTAATTTTTGAATTTTCATGATTTTTCCCTCGATATTATTTAATATATTAATTGTTTTGTGTTTTTATTGGTTAATTATTCTTTGGTTAAGATTTTATGTGCATTTTTATATTATATCTATATGCTCTCCTGCTAATGCTTTATTCATACTTCTTATAGCACAAAACTTTCCACACATTGAACAACTATCTTCATGTTCTGGCATTCTATCTGCTCTAATTGATTTTGCTGTTTCTGGATCTATTGCACACTCCCACTGTCCTTCCCAATCAAAAGTCCTTCTTGCGTCTGCCATCTTATCATCTATTTCTCTAGCTTTTCTAACACCTTTAGCTATATCTGCTGCATGAGCTGCTATTCTTGATGCAATTATTCCTTGTTTAACATCTTCTACATTAGGAAGGGCTAAATGCTCCGCAGGAGTTACATAACACAAAAATGCAGCTCCACTAGCAGCCGCTACGGCTCCTCCTATAGCTGATGTTATATGATCATAACCTGGTGCAATATCTGTTACTAAAGGTCCTAAAACATAAAAAGGTGCGCCATCACAAATAGTTTGTTGTATCTTCATATTGGCTTCAATCTGATCTATTGGCATATGACCAGGTCCTTCTACTAATACTTGTACATCTCTTGCCCATGCTCTTTTCGTTAATTCTCCAAGCCTAACTAGTTCTTCAATTTGGCAAACATCAGAAGCATCTGCTAAACAACCTGGTCTACAAGCATCACCTAATGATACTGTAACATCATATTCTCTACATATTTCTAATATTTCATCATAATACTCGTAAAAAGGATTCTCATTTCCTGTCATACTCATCCAAGCAAATACCAAAGAGCCACCTCTTGATACAATGTTCATTTTTCTTTTGTGTTTTTTAATCTGTTCAATTGTTTTTCTTGTTATACCACAGTGAAGAGTAACAAAATCAACACCGTCTTTTGCATGTAGTCTAATAACGTCTAAAAAGTCTTTAGCTGTTAATTCGCTTAAATCTTTCTTATGATGAATAACCGAATCATAAATAGGTACTGTTCCTATCATAACAGGGCATTCGCTAGTTAGTTTTCTTCTAAATGGTATGGTATCTCCGTGTGTTGATAAATCCATAATCGCATGTGCACCAAGATTAACAGCTTCAAGTACTTTTTTCATCTCAATATCATAATCTTTGCAATCTTTTGAAACACCTAAATTAACATTAATCTTTGTTTTTAGCATAGATCCGACACCTTCAGGATCTAATCCTTTGTGATTAATATTAGCGCAAATTGCAACCTTACCACTTGCAACAAGCGGCATAAGCTCATCCACTCTCATAAATTCTTTCTTCGCGACTATTTCTAGTTCTTTTGTAACTATACCTTTTCTTGCTGCTTCCATCTGTGTAGCATACTCTCTCATAATTATCTTCCTTTTATTTTATTTTCATGAGATTCCTGATAGATTCTAAATAATAAACCACTAAAAAACGCGCATATACCAAAATAAAGTATATACGCGTGCATCGGCTCCATATATCCCTACGTTGGCATTATCCAAATCAGGTTACGGGTTAAAGCACATTAGCTTACTCTCAGCCCACTTAAGTGAGCACCCCATGAATTTCAGTTTGATTATACTATAATATAAATAAAATGCAAGTAGATTTTTAGGATTCTCCCTAATAGATATTTATTCTTCTAGACTAACAGTTATAGAAAAAAACAAGCAACTTCCTTTTTTACAACAAAGGTGTTATTTCTTGTTTTTATATAACTTAATAGTAGTAATTCCTAGAACAACACCAAGCAAAAATGTCACTATTCCAACTAGAACAACAAATAAACTTCCTGCGTTTTTACTAGTATTTTCTTTTTCAGTTTGATCTTTATTATCACTTTCATAAAATTCATCTATAGTTGTTCTTTCTTCTATTGATTCAGTCTCTTTAACAGTTGTAGTTTCTGCCTCTGTTTCTTTATTGAACTCTGGCATCTTCACAACCTTTATCTTGTATTCCTTTTGTTCTCCATTTTCAGCTAAAACTATAACAGGAAACAAGCTTTCTCCTACTGCTAGCTCTTTAGTTCCTGAATTCAATACATTCTGCGCTTTAGAATCTTCTGCTACTCCCTTAAACTCTAGCTCACTTATCTCAAAAGGCAGATAAATAATATACTCGGTAATATCTTTAGAAAAAGGTGGTGATAGAATTCCTACTGAGCTATTAAGGCTCTTTAGATTATTATTACCTGAAGCTACATAATTAGGGTCTTGTTTTCTAGTAACATTTATCTTATAAGAGTTTGTCGCTCCATTTTCAGCTGTAACTGTAACTGTTACCTCGTTAGCTCCCACTATTAAAGAATTACCACTAATACTTATCTTAGCTTTGCTGTCGTTTGCTATTGCGTTAATACTTAAGGCTTTAACATCAAAATCAACCGCTTCTATATCATAGTTTTTTGTATTAGAAGAAAACCCAGGTGATAACTTATTATCCTTAACACTAAGACTCTTAAGTGAATTATCACTTGAAAAAGGGGCTGATATGCTAGCCTTATATGTAGCAGTTTTTAAATCTGTCTCTGTATCAATATTAGAGACTATAATATTCTTTACTGCAATATTAACCGCACTACTAGTTGCTACAGAACTATTGACTTTAAATTTCATAGTTACAATGTCATAACTCCCACTAAATGGATTACTAAGTGTATCATCATAAACTATCATTTTATTGCCTTGCAATTCAATCTTCCAGCTATTTTTATTTACAGTGTAACTTGATAGACTAACTTGAGATGTATCAAATTCTAGCAAGGCTTCCATTCCACTGATGTTTGATGTATCAAGCCTTAGGTTAAGCGTTATAGTGTCTCCTGCTCTTACAACATTTGGTCCATTTAAAGAAGAGCCTACAGCAAATACATCTACTGCAGGCAGTCCTATAAATATAATTATTAAAGTCATAACAAACAATTTTATTAATTTGTACATTATATCTATATTGCTTCTTATCATATTATCATTCTTTCTTACTTAGTCTATAAAACTAGGCTTGGTGCTGAATAAACTCTTGCCTTCATCTCGCTATCTAGCATATAAAGTCCTTTTGATTCAGCTGCGAACAAATCAAACTTTTTAATGTTCTCATCAGCATTCATCTCTTCTTCGCCTTGTTCCTTAATAAACCAGTCTAAAAACTGCATTGTTCTAAAATCCTTACATGCAAATGCTTCTTCATAGATTGCATTAATAGATGCTGTTACATATTGCTCATGCTCAAAAGATACTGTAAGTGGATCTCTAAAATTCTCAAATACTTTATCTGGTGCAGCTATTGGAAGACTTACCACCTTTTCGCCGTTATTTAACAAATACTGACGGAATAATAATGCGTGATCTTTTTCTTCTTGTGTTTGAATAAAAAACCAGTTTTCAAAACCTGACAAACCTTGATCTGCATAATAGTTTGCGATATCTAAATAAAGATATGCTGAATATAGTTCTTTGTTGATTTGTTCATTAAGTAATTTTACAACACTTTCTTTTAACATATAATACTCCTTTCATAATAAAAAAATTAAAATTCTCTTTTATTATACCAAACTAAGTCTCCACTTACTAGACTCTGAATATTATATTTTAATTATCTTTATTAATTATTTAGTTTTTATTAGCTTATATAATCCTAAAGTTATTCCTGAAACAATTATTGTGCCTATAAAAACTACTGGTACCAATATTATTATCGCTAGTTTAACATTTTCCATTAGAATAAACACCGAAGCAATAAATATTGTTGTCGCAATTGTATTAATCACTGGAAAAAGCCATACTTTTTTTGTAATCAATGCTCCAACTATTCCACCTACTATTGCAACTACTGGAAATACAATTAGTACTACAAAAGCTACAATTCCTATAGAAGCCCAACCTGTTTTATCTGCCTTTTCTTGTAAATATAACCATATCGACATTCCTATATACACTACTATTGATACTAACGCACTAATTAATGTAAATTTTTTAATCATACTCATA
>CAZIGN010000052.1:1251-3686 GCA_964538805.1 uncultured Lachnospiraceae bacterium | reverse complement strand
CCTCCGTTATTAAAATACTTGATTTAATTAATACTTGAGCTCGTGGTAATAATTTAATACAAAACTGGACTTATCTCAAGTACCAGTTAAGCACTTTTTAATAAGTCCAGTTGTCTTTGTTAATATTCATCTAAGAAGTGATGCTTATTCTTTTTTTGTTTATAGGCAATAACCGTTTCAATATTGACGTTCTCCACACTTTTGAAAATGTTGCTTTCAACAAAAGGATTCGTCTTTTTCAAATCACTAATCAGATACTTGATTTCTTGTCTTTTTGAAGCCATTCCGCCGTCTGCGCTACAAGTTGTACAAGTCTCTGTAAACTTACAAGCACATTGTATAAATCTTAAATCATTATATTCACGCCATTTCTTAATGTCGTCTTCTCTAACAAGATATAATGGACGTATTAGTTCCATACCTTCAAAATTAGTACTATGAAGCTTTGGCATCATAGTTTGAACTTGCCCTCCATATAGCATTCCCATTAAAATAGTCTCAATAACATCATCATAATGGTGCCCTAGAGCTATCTTGTTACAACCTAACTCCTTAGCTTTACTATATAAATGACCTCTTCTCATTCTAGCACAAAGATAACATGGAGATTTCTCAACATTAAATACAGTTTCGAATATATCAGATTCAAATATATTTACTGGAATATTAAGAAGTTTACAGTTGTTTTCAATAACTTTTCTATTATACTCATTGTATCCTGGATCCATAACTATAAATTCCAATTCAAAATTACATCTGTTATGTCTTTTTAGTTCTTGAAACAACTTAGCTAAAAGCATGGAATCTTTTCCACCAGAAATACAAACTGCTATTTTGTCACCTTCGTTAACAAGTTCATATGTATTAATGGCTTTGGTAAACTTTGAAAATATATGTTTATGAAACTTTTTTCTCAAACTATTCTCTATATCGTTACACCTGTTGTGATTTTCAAATGCCTTAACTAGCCATTCTCTATATCCTCCTTCAAGGTTATGTGCATCAAAACCTTTATCCCTTAAATATTTAGCAGGTTCATCACTAATCAAACCTTTCATACAATATAAAATTATCAACTTATCCTTAGGTAAGTTATCTACATTATCGCTTATATCTTCTACTCTTATCTGCAGCGAATCTGGCAGGTGCCCATTTGCATAGGATGTTTTGTCTCTAACATCAATTAAAATGTAATCTTCTTTATTTAACTTTAAAAACTCTTCTAATTTCATATATTACCATTCTTTCTAAATTGAATTTAAATACCAATCCCTAGCAAAATTGTAGCAATTACTATCAAAAATGCTGGTATTTTTTTGGACAATAATAGTATTACTGTAACCACAGAAACCACAATATTAATAGGTTCTAAGCCATTTTTTTGCATAAGTACAATAGCAGCTGTAACAATAAGGCCACCTGCAACTGCCGTAACACCTTTTAGCGCTATCTTTATGCCTTTAATATGCCTTACTTTATCCCAAACAGGATAAACAAAATATATTAATAGTATTCCTGGCAAAAATATTCCTAAGCCACCTGCAACTGCACCAGCTATCTGATACAATGCACCACTTCCTCTTGCTGCCATACCTCCAGCATATGCACTAAAGCTAAACATTGGTCCAGGCAAACCTTGAACAAGTCCAAAACCTGTTAAAAATTCCTGATTTGTCATATATTTATATACTTCTACCATTTCATTATGCATTAGAGGCACTACAACTTGTCCTCCTCCAATTACAAGATAACCAAATCTATAAAAACTATCAAATATATTTATTATTCTATTATTTGTTACCACTGATAATATTAAACTTCCTAAAGCAACTATTATAAACAAAACTAAATACACATATGGTGGTTTTACTTTAACATAATTCCACATGTTTTTTTCTTTTGAAACTATTAAGCTTATTATTCCACCTACTATTAAAACCAACGGATAAATATAAGGTTCACGAATCAAATATGTAACCACTCCACCAAATAGCAAGAGAATAAACGTCATCTTATTTGATACAACCTTAGATCCTATTCTGTATGCTGCAACTAATATGAATCCTACCGCCATAGGCCCAATATATTTTGTGATATCTGAATTAATATTTGCAGATTTTAAAAACACACCCAAAAATGAAAGTGCTGTCATTACAATTAAAACTGGCAAAGCCCAAACTATCATAGTTAAAAATGCTAGTAATGGACCACCTACTTTATAACCTATTGCAATTAGCGTTTGCGTACTACTAGGTCCTGGCAATATTCCTGTTAGTGCAATCAATTCCACTAATTCTTCTTCTGTCAAATATTTCTTTTTTATTACTAGTTGTTCAGTAAACACTCCATAATGAGCCTCTGGACCACCATATGCACCTAAAGAGCATATTAATACATCTTTTAAAAAAGTGGATTTATTCGTCTTCATCGTCGTC
>CAZIGN010000052.1:0-1151 GCA_964538805.1 uncultured Lachnospiraceae bacterium | reverse complement strand
TGATTTAACTAGTGATTTAACTAGTGAGAAACCAATACAAGAAACTACAATCAAAGAGGTTGAAAATAACATGAGTACCTTAGCAACAGATTTTGTTAAAAATATAAAAATAGGGTGGAATCTAGGTAATACGTTAGATTCTCTAGGTGGTAATTCTTCAGACATTTCTTCTGTAGAGACTTCTTGGGGCAATCCTATTGCAACTAAGGCTTTAATACAATCTATAAAAGATGCTGGATTTAACACTATCAGAATACCTGTTTCTTGGGGTAATCACTTAGGAGAAGCTCCAGAGTATAAGATAAATTCTTCATGGCTTGATAGAGTAAATGATGTTGTTGATTTTGCAATTGATTTAGATATGTATGTAATTCTTAATACACATCATGAAGAATGGTTATTTACTTCTTATAATAATGAAGATTTGGCAAAAAAAATACTTAAAAATATATGGACTCAAATAGCCGAAAGATTTAAAAACTATAATACATTTTTAATATTCGAAGGCATGAACGAACCAAGAATGTTTAATACTTCTTATGAATGGAATGGTGGAAATAAAGAAGGACATGATGTTGTTAATGAGCTTAACAAAACTTTTATTGATACAATTAGACAAAGCGATTCTAAAAATAATAAAAATCGCTTTTTAATGATTCCACCTTATGCAGCTACTTCTAATAAAAAAGCATGGGCGAATTTTATTATTCCTAATGATGAGCGCTTAATTGTTTCCATACACGCATATTCACCTTATAATTTTGCACTTAATAAAGACGGAACTTCTTCTTTTACTAATGATAGCGCGCTAAAAAAAGAAATCAATGATCTCATGAATGATATCGACCTATATTTTCTTTCTAAAAATGTGCCCGTTATTATTGGTGAATTTGGAGCAACTAATAAGTCTAATATAAATGAGCGCATAGAATGGGCAAAATATTATTTATCAAAAGCTAAAGAAAAAAATATCCCATGTATAATATGGGATAATGGAGCATTTTTTGGTGATGGGCAAAAATTCGGCTTGATAAACAGAAAAACTTTACAATGGGAGTATCCATTATTGCTAGAAGCATTAACAGATACATATTAACCCCATTTAATGTAACTTAGTCTTTCTTCGTAAGTAAACAAACGCTCTCACAGTG
>CAZIGN010000051.1:0-13165 GCA_964538805.1 uncultured Lachnospiraceae bacterium | reverse complement strand
TGCAAAGTACCCAAGAACTTTAATGATAGTTTCTATGGTTATTTTTGGAAGTATAGGAATTTTTAGAAAAGAAATACCACTCCCTTCAGCCTTTTTGGCAATGACTAGGGGGTTTATAGGTGCTATTTTCATTTTTATGTATATGAGAATCAATCATATGAAGCTTTGTCTTGATTCACTAAAAAAGAACAAGTTTTTGATATTAGCTTCAGGAGTGTTTCTAGGCTTTAACTGGATGTTTTTGTTTGAAGCCTATAAGTATACAAGTATTTCAATAGCAACAATAACATATTATATGGCACCAATTATTTTGATAATATTCACATTGTTTTTTTTGAAAGAAAAAATGTCTATTAATAAAATAATCAATGTTTTTGTTGCTCTTGTAGGAATGTTCTTGATTTTAAATATAACTAAACAAGGTATTAATAAATCGGAAATAGTAGGTATATTTTTCGGCTTGTCTGCAGCGTTTTGCTATGCTTTTTTGGTTATACTAAATAAAAAAATGAAAGACATTAGTATGTATGATAAAACTATATTTCAATTGTTGATAGCTGGAATTGTATTAATACCTTATATTTTATTAGTACAAAAAAATGAAATATCTGTTGAAGCATTTTCATTAAAAGTAATAATATTAATAATAATATTAGGTGTTTTACATACAGGAATTGCCTATGCATTATATTTTGGCATATTAAATAGATTAGAAAGTCATACAATTGCTAATTTTAGCTATATAGATCCCCTTGTAGCAATTGTATTATCAACATTTTTTTTGAAAGAAAAATTAGCATTTCAACAAATCTTAGGAGGTATTTTAATACTTACTAGCTCCTATGCGAGTTCAAGGATTAAAAAATAGAGAGGTGACAATATATGAATAACATTATAGAAGTTAATAATTTTACAAAAAAATATGGGAATTTTACTGCAGTAGATAACATAAGTTTTTCGGTTGAAGAGGGAAGTATATTTGCATTTTTAGGACCAAATGGAGCAGGAAAGAGTACAACAATTAATACACTTTGCACAATTTTCGAAAAAACATCAGGCACACTTTTAATTGATGGTAAAGATGTCACAAAAGAAAAAAGCAAAGTCAGAGCAGCAATTGGTGTTGTGTTTCAAGATCAAACCCTTGATGCAAAGATGACAATTGAAGAAAACTTAAGGATGCATTGTGTTTTTTATGATGTAAAAAAAGATGAAGTAGAAGAAAGAATAGCTTTTGTTTTAGAACTAGTAGATTTGAAGGCGGAAAGAAAAAAATTAGTTAGTGCCTTATCAGGTGGTATGAAAAGACGAGTTGAAATAGCTAGAGGTTTGATTCACTACCCTAAGGTTCTTTTTTTAGATGAACCAACAACGGGTCTAGATCCTCAAACTAGAACGCATATATGGCAGTACATAAAAAAGCTTCAAAAAGAAAGAAATATAACTATATTTTTAACAACACACTATATGGAAGAAGCTGAAATATGTAATAAAATTGCTATCATTGACGGAGGAAAGATTGTAGCACATGATACGCCTTATAATCTTAAGAAAAAGTATACAAAAGACAAGGCTTATATAACAACTAAAAATGAAGAAAAACTGATTAATCTTTTAGAAGAATACAAGTTATCATATACTAAAAAAGAAGGATATTATAAAATAGATGCTTCTAATACAAATGATTTGATGAGTTTAATAAGTCAGCATAAAGAGTTTATATCAGACCTTGAAATTAAAAAAGGTACTTTTAATGATGTGTTTTTAGAAATAACAGGAAGAAAAATAAGAGAAGAACAATAAGAATAAAACATTGAAAGGTGGATTTTATATGAATACAATATTAGCCTTATGGAAAAGAGGTTTAAAAGCATTTATAAGGAACAGAATAGGACTTTTGTTTTCTTTACTATTCCCATTCTTTTTCGTTTATGTATTTGGCGCTATATTTAAGAATGATTTTATCGATAACCCTATAACTTATATGTTATCAGGTGTAATTATCGCAACAGTTTTTGAAAGTTCTCTAAATCTTGCATCAAGTACAGTTGATGATATGGTTAGTGGCTTTATGAAAGAGGTGTTAGTATCGCCTGCAAAAAGAGTTTATGTAGCAATTGGTCAACTGCTATCAGCAGCAACAGTTGCGACTATTCAAGGAATCCTAATTCTTATATTAGGTCTATTTGTAGGGATTAAGTTTACAAGTATAATGACACCTATATATGTATTGTTAGCTATGATAGTTGTAGGGATAGTGTTTTCGGGAGTTGGTTTATATTTAGCAACTATAGTTAAAAGTGGGCAAACTTTTCAGATTGTTAAAACAGCAATAACTATGCCTCTTACTTTTTTGTCAGGTGCTTATATTCCTATATCAATGCTTCCTGATGCCTTGAAATTTGTTGCATATATTAATCCGATGACTTATGCTACAGCTTTCTTTAGAATGATTATTTTAGAAAAAACCAATTTGAGTAATGCTGAACTTGTAAAAGAAGGATTAGCAATTGATATTAACGGATTTATAGTAACACCTATAATTTCTTTGGCAATAATATTTTTTATTGGTATAGTTTTTTTGATTCTTTCGACCTATTCTTTTGTTAAAACAGATTTCTCTAGAGTTAACAGAAGTTCAAATGATGCAAATGCTTTGTGGGGTTAAAGAATATGAATAAAAAGAATTTAGAATTTTTTGATAATGCTCCTATACCAAAAGTGGTTTTAGCAAATATAATACCCTCTGTAATAAGTATGCTAATGGCATTAATTTATAATCTTGCAGACACTTTTTTTATAGCACAGACGAATAATTCCTATATGGTAGCAGCCTCTTCCTTAGCAACACCTGCCTTTAATGTGTTTTTAGGTATAGGTTTAGTATTTGGAATAGGAGGAACTTCTCTTATTTCAAGAATGTTTGGGATGGGTAAAAATGAGGAAGCAAAAAATGTATCAGCTTTCACTTTTTATACAGGAATAGGAATTGGTATTATTGGAATGTTTATTATGTGGCTAGGTATGGACAAAATATCTATAATCTTAGGAGCAAGTAAATACACAGATAAATATGTAAAAGATTACCTTAGCATAATAGCTCTTGCTGTACCATTTTTAATTATAAGTTCAACTTTTAGTCATATATTAAGATCTGAGGGTAAGGCAAAAAAAGCAATGACAGGTATGATTATTGGTAATATTACTAATATTATCTTAGATCCAATACTAATACTCACGCTTGGACTTGATGTTAAAGGTGCTGCTATTGCAACTGTTATAGGTAACATTGCAAGTGCAAGCTATTATATTTACCAAATGAGATCTAAAAATTCAATGTTATCAATAAATATCAAACATTATAAGATTAAAAATAGAATTGCTTCAGGTGTTTTTTCTATCGGTATACCAGCTTCACTTAATAGTTTTTTGATGACAGTGTCTGTAATTGTAACTAATAACTATATGAAACAATATGGTGATATGGCAATTGCTGCAATGGGAGTTGCAACAAGAGCGGGAATGCTTCTAGCTATGGCACTTATAGGAATTGGTTCTGGTGTACAACCGCTATTTGGATATTTTTATGGATCTAAAAATAAAAAAAGGTTCCTGGAAACTTTGAAATTTACAACTTCTGTTGCTATAATAACAAGTATAATATTAACAATTCTCGTTTACTTTAATACAGATGCAATTGTTAGAGCATTTTTAAAGAATGATGAAGCATTTTCATATGGAGTTAGTTTTGTAAGAATGTTAGTTATATCAGGGCCTGTTATTGGAATACTCTTTGTCATGAATAATGCAATACAAGGAATGGGAGCATGGCTACCTTCATTATTACTATCAGTTAGTAGACAAGGGCTTGTCTATATACCTATGCTTTTTGTTTTTGATAAGATTTATGGTAATGCTAAGATGCTTATAATGGCTCAACCAGTTGCAGATTATTTATCTGTAATACTAGGAGTCTTGTTATTTAGTTATGTTTATAGAACAGGTTTTAAAGGTGTTAAAATTATTGAAAAAAACCTTAAATAAATTTTAATAACATGAAAGTAGGTGTGAAATATCAATAATAAAAAAATAGATTATCTTAAGTTGTTTTTCTCGTCTTTATACTTGAGTGCTTTTACATTTGGCGGAGGATTTGTAATAATCTCACTAATGAAAAGAGAGTTTGTAGATAAGTATAAATGGATAGATGAAAAAGAAATGCTTGATATTACTGCACTTGCCCAAGCAACACCAGGGGCGATAGCTGTAAATGCGTCTATTTTAATTGGATATAAATTAGCGGGATTAAAAGGTTCTTTAATAACCCTGTTTGGAACTATAATTCCACCATTTATAATATTGTCTATTATTTCAGTTAGCTACGAATTTGTTAGCGACAATATTATTATAGGATTCGCCTTAAAAGGAATGCAAGCAGGTGTAGCAGCAATTATCTTAGATGTTGCAATTTCTATGATATTAAATCTTGTGAAAGATAAAAAAACTCTTTCATTATTATGGCTAGGCTTTGCCTTCATAGCGATATTCATTTTTAAGCTTAGTATAATAATAATAATAGTAGTTAGTGGTATTATGGGATATTTATATTCATCTAAAAATAGGAATCTACAAAACAAGAAATCATAGAAAGTAAAGGTGAGGTTTTGATTTATATCAATTTGTTTTGGAGCTTTTTCCAAGTGGGTTTGTTTAGTTTTGGTGGTGGTTATGCAGCAATGCCACTAATTAAAAATCAAATAATAGATATTAATAATTGGATAAGTCTAGAAGAATTTTCTAATATTATAGCAATATCTCAAATGACACCAGGCCCAATTGGCATTAATAGTGCGACATTTATAGGTATAAAAATATCTGGAATAATCGGTGCAATAGTTGCTACAAGTGGATTTGTTTTACCTTCAGGAGCAATAGCGTTATTCTTAGGTTTTATATATCAAAAATATAAAAAATTAGATTTCCTGCAAGGAATATTAAAGGGACTAAGGCCAGCTGTTATAGCTATGATTTTAGTTGCGGGATTAGAAATCTTGATACTTTCAATATGGCAGAACAATGAAGTTTGCCTTAAAAAAGAAAGCATGGATATAGTAGCCATTAGTATATTTATGGTAGCCTTAATTATTCTTAGAAGATTCAAGCTAAACCCTATATATATTTTGATTTCTAGTGCTGTTTTAGGTGTGATAGCATATACAATCGTATAGCAAAGAAATAAATTTACATAGTTTGAAAGGATATTAAAGTATGGATCAATTTACAAGAACAGAATTACTCCTTGGAAAAGATGCAATGAGTAGTCTTAAAAATAAAAAAGTAGCTATTTTTGGAATAGGAGGAGTAGGTGGTTTTGTAGTTGAAGCCCTTGTTAGAAGTGGGATTTACTCCTTTGTATTAATAGATGATGACAAAGTATGCCTGACAAATATTAACAGACAAATTATCGCAACAAGAAAAACTGTCGGCAAGTATAAAGTAGATGTTATGAAAGAGAGAATACTAGAGATTAATCCAAATGCTAGTGTTGAAACACACCAATGTTTTTATCTTCCAGAAAATTCAAAAGACTTTAAATTTGAAGAATATGATTACATAGTGGATGCAATAGATACAGTAACTGCTAAGTTAGATTTAGTAATGAAAGCAAATGAATTTAAGGTTCCAATAATAAGTTGTATGGGTGCAGGAAACAAGTTAGATCCTACTAAATTTTTAGTCTCTGATATATATAAGACAAAGATATGCCCACTAGCTAAAGTTATGAGAAGAGAACTTAAAAAACGACATGTAAAAAAGCTCAAGGTAGTTTACTCAACCGAACTTGCAATAAAGCCAATTGAAGATGAAAGTCTTAATTGTAAATCAAATTGTATTTGTCCACCAGGGGCAGAAAGAAAATGTACACAAAGAAGGGCAATACCTGGAAGTGTTTCCTTTGTCCCTTCAGTTGCAGGACTAATAATAGCAGGAGAAGTTGTTAAAGATTTAATATCCAAGTAGATTGGATATGGTTACAAATTCATAATTATTATTATATAGGTACTCTAGAATTGCAGGTAATGCATCTAGGGTACTTTTGTGTATGTCATGCAACAAAATAATAGAGTTTTCTCTAACATCTCTTTTTATTATACTTAATATCTCATCAGGATCATGTGAAGACCAATCAAGAGTATCAACATCCCATAATACAACTTTTTCATCAATGATTTTTTTTGTTTGTTCATTTATTTCGCCAAAAGGAGGTCTAAGAGTTTTTGGCAATATACCTGTTGATTTTTTGATCGCGGAATTTGTTCGATTAATTTCATCTAATAAAGATGAAGTGTCAAGCTTGGTTAAATCTTTATGATTCCAGGTGTGGTTACCAATTTCATGTCCACGTTCTATAACATTTTTTGCAATATGAGGATAAAAATCAACTCTACTCCCTAACATATAAAATGTAGCTTTTCCATTATATTTATCAAATAAATCTAAAATCTGTATAGTAAAGTCTTTGTGAGGACCATCATCAAAGGTTATTGCAATTTTCTTTTTTGTGATAGCAGAATTCTTATCAGTAGTTTGTTCTGGATTGGTTTCGACAGGTAAATCGCTAGTAGCTTCTGTTGTAGCCTCGGTATCGAATTCGACAATAACTGCAGTAGTTTCTTGTTCAAAATTTTGATTTTCACTTATCAAATTAATCCAATAGTCACTTAAGATATTGTTAAGCTCAGATACATTAATAAATATTTCCGGGGCCCCTGCTACCCCAGCGGTTACTTCATATTTATCAAACTTAAATACAACTCTATCTTTGTCAAAGTATACATTTGAGAAATCATTTAGTGGATTATAAAACCAAGTTTCAAACATATCCGAAAAAAAATAATCAGAATAAAGCGCTGAAGCTTCAAACTTTTTTTTGATTAAACTATAGAGCGTATCAAGAGTATCGTCTTTCCAAAAAGGAGATGATTTTGTTGTTAATTGTTTATTTGAACTAATATCTACAATAAATACATCATTTTTTTGATATGGATTGGCTTTAGAATAATGATGTTCCTGAGTAAATACAAAGGAGTAAATATTATTATTAAGCTTGTGAATTTCAAAAGTAATATATAAGTGAGCAGGATATTCCTTAAGAAAATCCTGATCTAATGAGTCGATTTCATTTAGAAATTCTTTTTCTATTCTATCAATATAATTAGTAATCAAGCCATCAAGAGTCTTATTATTAAAATATGGATAATGCCTACTTATATTGTAGGTTTCAGAATCTAGAGAGGTAAAATTAATATCGATACCATCATATCTTGAGATATCTGTGTTAGTAGGTTTGATATTTGGC
Source organism: uncultured Lachnospiraceae bacterium (assembly GCA_964538805.1). Classification (GTDB taxonomy): domain Bacteria; phylum Bacillota; class Clostridia; order Lachnospirales; family Lachnospiraceae; genus CAZIGN01. Next base: position 5,805 of record CAZIGN010000051.1, on the reverse strand, counting down.
GAAGTACTAATGTTGTTATTATGTAAATATATAAAAAAACCAAGTGTTATTATTATAAATGATATAAATGCGTAATATACTTTATTGAGTTTCATATGTTTATGTCAATGTTCTTTTAAAAAAAAGACCTTTCTATTTTTTTTATGTGTAGTCAATTATATATCATTTCATTACTAAATTAGTTGAAAAAAAGTTAATAATTAGTTACAAAACAATTAATAAAGTTATTGACATATGTCATAAATGTGTTAAGATTAAAACAGTTAAAAGATATATGTCAGTAACTATATAGAATATAGAAAGGATAATACAATACTAAATTAGAATTATATAAGTATTGTACGGGTGATAAGATGCCAAGACCTATAAAATGGAGAAATGTTTGTTGTATGCCAAAGCTTAATAGATTTGGTCCTTTAGATGAGAATGAATCAGAAATAATCATAAAAATGACTATCGATGAATATGAAACAATTAGATTAATTGACTTAGAAGGTTTTACTCAAGAAGAAGCTTCAAAGCAAATGAATGTTGCAAGAACAACAGTTCAAGGAATATATATTGAGGCAAGAAAAAAACTTGCAGATTCACTAGTTAATGGCAAAATGTTGATTATTGAAGGTGGCGAATATAAACTTTGTGAAGGTGACAAAAAAGGCAATGGATGTGGCAGAGGATGCCACAAAAGAAGAGGACAAGAAATTTAGTAAGCTTAATTAAAAACAATATTACAAGATAAGATAAAATCACAATAAAAGAAAGGGACATATATAACTAAAATATATGTAAGGAAAATAATATGAGAATAATTATACCAGTTAATGAGAATAATGAGAAAACCGACATTTGCATTTCATTTGGTCGTGCACCATATTTTATGCTAAAAGACACTAATATTGACGAGGTCGTGTATATAGAAAATACTGCGGCAAAAAGTAGTGGAGGCGCAGGAATTAAAGCTGCTCAATTAATTGCTGATAATAGTGCAGATATTTTATTAACACCAAGATGTGGAGAAAATGCAGCACAAGTTTTAATCGCAGCAAATGTGAAATTATATAAAACAATTAATGATAATATTAAAGAAAATCTAGAATTATTTGCTGATAATAAACTTTCAGAACTTAAAGAAATTCATGAAGGTTTTCCTGGACACGGAGGAAAATAAATGATTGTTAGTATATTAAGTGGCAAAGGTGGAACAGGCAAAACTCTAGTATCAGTTAACTTAGCTGCAGTATCTAAGAATTCAACCTATATTGATTGTGATGTTGAAGAACCAAACGGTCATTTATTCTTTAAGCCAGATATTAAAGAAAAAAAAGAAGTATCAGTAAAGATACCAATTATTAACAATGAACTATGTGACGGTTGTAGAAAATGTATCGATTTTTGTAAGTTTAACGCACTTGCACTTATTAAGGAAGAAGTTCTAGTATTTGAAGATATTTGCCACTCTTGTGGAGGGTGTTCTTTGGTTTGCCCTAATGAAGCTATAACAGAAAAAGATAAGGTTGTTGGAATTATAAATGAAGGAATGTCTAATGATACGAAGGTAATTTCTGGAATAATGAACATAAGAGAAGTTTCTGCTACTCCTATAATAAGAGAATTATTATCTAAAGTTAAAGATATAAAGGAAGATGTATTTATCGACTGTCCACCAGGAAGTGCTTGTCTTGTTATGGAGAGTATAAAAGATTCTGATTATTGTGTACTCGTAGCAGAACCAACTACCTTTGGTGTTCATAATCTTTCAATGGTTTATGAACTTGTAAAGCTCTTTAATAAACCATTTGGTGTAGTTATAAATAAATATAGTGAAAAGCACAATATAGCTGAAGATTTTTGTCTGACAAAAGGCATAGAAATATTAGCAAAAATCCCATATGAAAATGAGTTGGCGACCCTAAATTCAAAAGGTGAAATTGTTTCTATAGTAAACAATCGATATAAAAATATGTTTGATAGTCTACTAAAAGGTATAAAAAACAGGAAGGAAGGCACTAGATTATGAAAAAAATGCTTATATTAAGTGGTAAAGGCGGAACAGGTAAAACTACAGTAGCTAGTGCTTTTATAAAGATTTCTAATTCGAAAACTTTTGCTGATTGCGATGTAGATGCTCCTAATCTGCATCTGGTATTAAAGGAACTAGATATTTCAAATAAAAAAGATTATATGGGTATGCCAAAAGCTATCATAAATAGTGAAATGTGTATTAAATGCGGCAGATGTGAAGAAAAATGCAGATTTGATGCTATTAGTTTTGATGAAAATAAAAAAGAATATAATATAGATTATTTTGCTTGCGAAAGTTGTGGAGTTTGTGAATTAATATGCCCTGTAAATGCAATTACTTTAAAAGATTATGTAGCAGGCGATATTATATTATATAAAAATAAAGAAAAATCATTTTCAACAGCAAAACTAAAAATGGGTAATGGAACATCGGGAATGCTTGTTTATGAAGTTAAAAAACAAATGGACCAAGAAGCCTACGATACGGATATAGCAATAATTGATGGTTCACCAGGAATTGGTTGTCCTGTAATTGCATCTATAAGTGGAGTTGATTTTGTTCTAGTTGTTACAGAACCAAGCATTGCAGGTATAAGTGATATGGAAAGAATAGTAAAAACTGCACAAAGTTTTGGAGTTAAGATAGCAATTTGTATTAACAAGTACGACACCAATTTAGATAAGACTGAGGAGATAATAGAATACTCTAAAAAGAATAATATAAGTATGGTAGGTAAAATTCCTTATGATAAAGAAGTGATAAACGCTGTAAATAAAGGTATAACTATAGTTGATATAGATTGTGAAGCGAAAAAAAGTGTAGAAGAGATATACAGTAATACTATTTCATTATTTTAAAATTGATATATTTACATAGAAAGAAGGAAAAGCAGTGGTAATAAAAACCTTAGTTGAAAATACAGCACTTACGAGTGAGTTTGTAAGTGAACATGGCTTGTCATTATATATAGAAGTGAATAATTACAAACTTCTTCTAGATGTAGGGGCAAGTGATAGATTTATTGAAAATGCAGTTAAACTAGGGGTTAATATAGAAGATATAGATATATTAATCATATCGCATGGTCATTACGATCATGGTGGTGGTTTAAAAGCTTTTCTTGATATTAATAAAAAAGCAGAGGTATATATTCATAAAAGAGCCTTTGATGATTACTTTGCAACAAGGGAAAATGAAAGAATTGAATATATTGGATTAGATAAAAAATTAAAAGAAAATAGACAGATTATATTTACCTCTGATAGATTCTTTATAAGAGAAGGGATTAGCCTTTTTTCTAACATAGAACAAAATTCAAACCTTCCAGAGTCTAATAAGGGATTATTAATGGATGGAGGTAAGGACACATTTATACATGAACAAGTACTAATATTAAAAGAAGACGAAAAAACAATTCTTATCACAGGGTGTTCTCATAATGGTGTTGAAAATATTATGGAGCATTATAAAAAACATTATAATGAAAAAATAGATTATTTTATTGGTGGATTTCATCTTCAAAGATCTAAAATAGGAAAAGAAGAAAGTGACGATAAGATAATAGAATTAGCACAGTATTTAGATAAAGAGAATACAAAATATTTAACATGCCATTGTACAGGCGTAGATGCGTATGCAAAATTAAAAAATGTTTTAAAAAATAAGATTGAATATTTATCTGCAGGAAGTGTAGTAAATATATAAAAAAATGGAGGATTTAATATATGAAAATAGCAGTAGCAAGTGAAAATGAAGTAGTAACAGAGCATTTTGGTCATTGCATCAACTTTAATATTTTTGAGGTTTGTAATGATGAGGTGGTTAACCATGAAAGCATTGACAATCCTGGACATAAGCCTGGATTCCTACCTAACTTTTTAAATGAATTAGGTGTAAATGTTATAATTTCAGGTGGAATGGGTGGCGGAGCCATAGAGATATTTAATGAAAAAAACATTGAAGTTATAGTTGGTGCAAAAGGTCTAGCCAAAGATTTGGTAAAAGAATACATAGATGGATTACTTGTATCCACAGGGTCAGTATGTCATGATCATAGTCATCATGCAGAATGTGAATAGAACTAAAATTCAATACAAACAAAGTAGTAAGCAATTTATTGAAAAAATGGAAGCACTAAACAGTGTAGGTGAAGTTTTTAATAAGTTTGAAGTATAATTACCTTGAAAGATTGATATACTAATGTTAACATTAGTATATCAATTGATTTAGAGAGGTGAAAAATGAATATTTTGACATATATTTTTATATTTGTATTTAAAATGATAGAAGTTACTATAGGTACATCAAGGATAGTATTAATAGCAAGAGGGGAAAGATTAATCGGTTCTATCTTAGCCTTTTTTGAAGTTATCTTGTGGGTAATTCTTGTATCTACAGTTGTAACAAACATTTCAGATGATCCAATAAAAGTACTCTTTTATGCATTAGGTTTTGCTTGTGGTAATTACACAGGTTCAAAACTAGAAGAAAAGTTAGGAATAGGAAATGCAAGAGTAGAAGTGATTGTTATGGAAGAAAATGGCAAGAAACTTGCAGATTTAATAAGAAAAAAAGGATATGGTGTAACTGTTATTGAGGGAGAAGGAATGCATAACAAAAGGAATCTTTTAATTATGAATATTAGAAGAAAAGATTATCAGTATGTAATATCCTTGATTAAAAAATATGAAGAAAATGTTGTCATAACAATTAATGATATCAAACCAATTTATGGTGGGTTTGGAATGTTGAAAAGATAGATAAAATGAAAAAAGGAAGACTAATTACAAAATGACTAAATTATGCTTGATAAGACACGGTGAAACAGATTGGAATAAAGATCAAAGGCTGCAAGGACAAGAAGATATTCCACTTAATGAAAATGGCATTAATGGTGCAGTTGAATGTGGAGAATATTTAAAGAGATTTGGTTGGGATTATATAATTACAAGTCCACTTCAAAGAGCAATTAAAACCGGAGAACTAATTGGAGAAAAAGTAGGTATTAGAGAGGTTTTTATAGAAAATGACTTGATAGAAAGAGCTTTTGGAGAGGCTTCAGGACTAACATATAAAGAAAAACACGAAAAATACCCGGATGGAATTATAAAAGGTTGTGAAACTATAGAAGAAGTGCAAAAAAGATTTATAGGTTCGCTAGAAACAATTGCAAAAAAGTATGATAATAAGCGAGTGCTAGTTATATCACATGGAGCTTGCATCAACATAGGAATTACGAAATTGACAAATGACAAATATGACTTAAAGAATACAATTCTAAAGAATTGTTGTATGAATTTTGTTGAATATGATAATGATAATTGGCGATTTTTAGAAGTAAATAAAACTGCAAAAGATTTTATTGATGCAAATAAGGACCCTGTTTTTTAAAAAACGGGTCCTTATTTTTTTTAACTTTATTAATTATAATTAAAATCACAAATGAAGTAGCTTTTTGAGAAATTTTGAAAAGGAAGGTTGTATTATGAATAAGGAACAAAAATATTATTTAGCAATAGATATTGGAGCTTCTAGTGGAAGACATATAATAGGTTATATTGAAGATGGAGTTTTAAAAACTGAAGAGATTTATAGGTTTGAAAATAGCATTATTTCAAACAAAGGTAATTTATGTTGGGACATCAATAGATTGTTTGAAGAGATAATAATAGGATTGAAAAAATGTAAGGATATTGATAAAATTCCAACATTTATGGGAATTGATACTTGGGCAGTTGATTATGTTTTATTAGATGAATCAGATAATATCATAGAGTATCCAT
>CAZIGN010000050.1:4477-13229 GCA_964538805.1 uncultured Lachnospiraceae bacterium | reverse complement strand
TTTATATATATAATTATATATATACCTTTCTATTAAGTAAAGTTTGTTCTATCTTTCTTTACCTACCTTAATTATATCAAAACAAAAAACAAAGTCAACTAAAAAACACTATTTTTTAAAAAAGTTTTTGTATATTGTTTTATAATATAGTTATAAATACTTAAAACAAATTACATACTAACTTCTAACTACTTACCACTATATAATAAGTATTATATAAAACTTATATATATAATAAAAGGGGTATTTTATTATAAATAGTATACTTATAATATAGTTTAGTTAATTACAATTATATATATAAAATAATAACTAATCACTACTATATAAGATTAGTATATATAAATTACATTATAGGATATAAATTCAGTATATGGTATCATATAGTTTTAATTTAGTTAAAAAGAATTTAGTATTTATATATCAATAAATTATATAATGAAAAAAGATATATATAAAATAAATTATATATATCTTTGTTAGTTAATTAGTTTAGTGTTATGTATAGTTTAGTTATATAATTGTTGTTATGTATATGATGGTCTGGTATATAATTTTTATTATATAGGTCGGGGGTAGTTAATTTAAATTAAGTATTGTGAAAAAATAAACAAGTGCCTATGGTGCTCGTAAAAACGATACAAAATTAAAACGCCCTCAACCACTCCGCCGCATCAGCCGGCTTCTTAAACCTAGCAAAACTCTCCATCCCATATCTAAACTCAATTTCTCTCTCCCTAACATAAGCAGTCATAACCGACCGCCTGTAGTCATTAGAAGCAAGTACTACCACCGCAACATTAGCTTGAGGAAAGTACTCAATGTTAGCAACTGGATACCCCGACCTATAAATTAAATTATTTACATTCTTCAGGGTGCGGCCGACCTCCAACTTAGTATCAGGATTGCTGTATTTGCGGCGAATGTTCTTAATGTGGTTGTGAAAACGTTCTCTTTGTTCATTAGTCATTCGTACTAGTTTCATAGTTCTCCTCCTTATCGTTATAAATTATTATATCTGCAATTTCCATAGCATCTTCTTCCCAAGCCAAATCAGTTTCCAAACGACGATTAAATTCCGCCTCTTCATACCCAGGTCGCTTAGAAGCCCTTTGCCGCAAAGTTTGCGGCGAAGCCCATACGTAGACAAGGGTAGGACGATCACCCAAGTTGAGGTAAGACCAATCAATAAGTTGTAAGGCGCCCTCATAATCAAGAATGCCGATGTAATTAGGTTGCGAGACTTGCTCAGGAACTAGCCAGTAGTACCAAGTAGAAGGTTTGCCATTTTCAACTGTTTCATATTGGCGATATTCTACCCAACGATCAACTTCCGGATCGAAATTTTCTACAAAGAAGTAGTCGTATCCGTTCTTTTCGTGCGGTCGAGGTGGTCTAGTTGTGTGGGATACTAACTTGGGGTACCCATACTCTTCCTGTAACTTTTTAACTGCCCAATCCTTTCCCGCAGCACTTTGTCCAATGAGAATAAATTTATTGTTGTTGCGGAAAGGCACTTCCCTATCTTTGACTTCAATTTTGGTCATTTAATAGAATAATCCTCCTTTGCTTTATATACTTCTTGATAAAACTTTTCCTTTGCACTTAAATCTTCTTTCAAACAATCTTCTAGAACTTCAAAACTAAAATTCCAAACTCCATACTCTCTCATGGCGGGATAAAGTAAATTTTGCGTTTCTTTTTCTACTCCAACCGCCCTCTTAATATGCTGTGTCCACCTATTACGTATATCTACCGACTTACCAACATAAACCATACCGTTTATGCCGTTAGTAATTTTGTAAATTCCTGTGCGGCGACCTGTACCCAAGACCCTATTACACATGCTAGATACCTCCGCCGCATAATAGTGCGAATAAATGGCAGACATGATAGGAGCCTTAATTTCAGGGAACCTCGCCGCAAAAGCTATAATATCTTGGATGCGCTGACGATTAATTTCGCTAACATTAACCTTATAAAATACGTCTTCAAGAGCTTTGCGTTTTTGTTCTTCAATGATAGCTTGGGTGGCGGCTCGAAGATCGTTTAGTTTTTGGTATTCGTTGGCATAGAGAACTGATACCTCATCAACCTGTTTATTTAAATTGCTTAAAGCTTCTTTTGCCCAATCTTCATGAGTATATAAGCGTTCTAATTGATCTGACCTATCTGTTAGAGATTGTTTTACAGTTTCTGACTCCTTTCGAACGACTGTAAGCTCTTTTTCCAGGCGATCAATACTTTCAATTTTTTCTTGAATATTGCTTTCCAATCTCACCAAATACCGTTCTTTTTCCGCGACTAGATTATCAAGGTGCGGCGAAGGTGGGGAGGGGGCTTGTTCTGGAGGTTTTACCTTTTGTTTTCTATCTAGAAAACGAAGGTACCCTACAATTAGAAAACTAATAACAATACTTAAAATAATCCATTCCATTTGAACATTCTCCTACTTTATAGATATATTATATCATATTTTTAACTATTTTTCAACTTACAGGGTTTGTGAAAAATTTGTAAAGCCAAAATTTGACCCGACATAGTAGCACATGATATAATATATATAGAGAGGTGGAATATAGGAGGAACATGAGATTAACTGAAAAAGCTTGCAATAAGTGCGGCAAAACAGCTAAAGTTGTTGAAACAGATAACAAACTAGTTGGAAGTATTTGTTTGGATTGTATTAGTAAGGCTATTGATTTTAATGACGTTAATGATCTGAAAATGTTGTCTGAAACATTGAAGATTGCGTTTAATCCTAACCAATTCTATCTAGCTCAAATGAATGCAAATACAGAATTAGAAGCTCTAGAATCATACTTCGAATATTTACAAGATAAAGAAGATTATGATATAGACCCAAAAGATGGTAAAGTTTCTAATTTTGATAAAATTAATGAAGAATGGGATGCGATAAAAAATTATCATAGTTTATTATTAGCTATGCCAACCTTCCGAAAAGAATTTGAAGAAAGAAATCGAGTTAAATGGGGTTTCGAGTATTCATTCGAAGAACTAATTAGATTAGAAAATTTATACACATCTACTTTAAAGACTTACAATATAGACGACCCAGTAAAACGAGATGCTATTAAAAAAGCAGCAGTTATTAGTATGGAGATCGACAATCGCATCAAAGAAGGCGATGTTAAAGTTATTAAAGATTTTACTACGGCTTACCAAAATCTTCTAAAGATTGCGGGGATCGATCAAATTGCCAACACCGCCGCAGAAGACGGAACTATAAGAACCGTATCTGATTTAGTGGCTTATGTTGAAAAACGAGGATTTAAAGTTCAGTCGGACTTCGTTGAGAAAAAAGATATTGTTGATATGACACTAGATAACATTTTAGAAAACACTAAACTTATTATTTCTGAAAAAACTGGTGTTGATGTTGATATGCGGGATATCGTTGATAAGGCGCAAGGCTTCATTGAAGAAGAGATTGCGGCGGAAGTATACGAGAGAGAAGCAATTACCAATGATGTTTACGAAGAAGCTGAAAGATTGCTAGAAGAAGAACTTTCTAAAGAGGAAGATAATTTCAATATAGATGATGTTAGTTTTCTAGGAGGATAACATATGATAGGTTTAACTCCAGTCGAAAATTATGAGGACTTTGTACAAAAAACATATGATTTTCAAAATGATTCTCATTTGATTAGTGATTTGGTAGTAACTGAAAAAAGAATTGATACTAACTTAGAAAAATGGGCAGATGTGTTGTCTTTCTATTATAGTTATCCAGATTTATTTGTAGATTTGATAACTCCAATAGACTCTAAATTTAAATTATATTTCTTTCAGCGGTTAATATTAAGATCTTACAATCGCTTCAGACAAGTGTTTGTAACCGCAACTCGTGGTGCATCAAAATCATTTTTAGGTTTTCTATCAAGATACTTAACTTGTATGTTTGTACCAAACCATTTGTCTTTCGTTGTTTCGGACGTTAAAGAACAAGCAACAAACATTGCCACTCAAAAAATTAATCAAGATTTATGGTTAAAATTTCCTTTATTACAAAATGAAATGATGCCGTTTCGAGATGCTGGTGGCACAATAAGAAAAGCAGTAACCACTGGAAAGGGTTACGCTAAATATACATTTACTAGTGGCTCTCAATTTGACGTTGTGGGGATCGACACAGCCCGTGGTCTTAGACGACATTCGGGAATCTTCGAGGAAGTTATCCTTTTAGATCCAATTCCAATAAATGAGAGTATTATTCCACTAATGAATATACCGCGAGCCACAAGGCTTGGGGAAATAAATCCCAATGAAGTAGCGAATAGTCAGAAGATATTCGTTACATCTGCGGGTTACCATTATACATTCGCTTACGAAAAAATGGTAGAAACATTATTAAAATCGGCAGTGTATCCAGAAAGTTATATTTGTATAACAATCGACTTCCGAGTTCCTATGTTTCATAACTTAATTTCGCCGCAAATTATTAACGAGTTGCGGTCAAGCCCATCTTATCAACCAGAGTCATTTGATAGAGAGTATTTCTCTCATTGGAGTGGAAAGGTTAAGGGTGCGGCATTTGATTATGATGCAATTAAGAGAACTAGAAAGTTAGCACAAGCCGATTATAAGAATGTAGCAAAAACTTCTGAACAAAATTACAACTATGGAGAAGAATTCTATGTAGTTGCGGCGGATATGGCGAAAGATGGTGATGCTTCAACCGCAGTTACTATCGTAAAAGTTAGACCGCTACAAAACTGGTATAGTTACTTATTAGTTAATGGTTTTGAAATAGACACTAGCGACTATGAAAAAGTAGCAAGGATATTAAAAGAAACTGCACTGCATTATGAAGCTAAGTTACTTGTCTATGACGCGACCGGCATTGGCGCCAGTTTAAGAGACTGGCTCAACAAACCTAGTAAAGGTAATGGTACATTAGAAGACTTACCAGGATTTGGAATTTTAAACCCTCCTAAAGACTCTGAAAAAGATATTATTAAGTATCACGACTCAAATGTAAATATTTGTTATGAGTTAAAAGTTACTGGACAATTAGCTAGTGATATTAATCAATATTTCTTCGGAAGATTAAATTCAGGAATGTTTAAAATGTTAATTTCATTTAGAGAGGCAATAGAGAAGAAACAAAAAATTAGAAGTTTCGCTTTTGCTTCAAAAGAAAAACAACAAAAAGCAATGATTCCTTATCAAATTTGTGATAGATTGGAAGAGGAGTTATTGAATTTAGATATAAAAGAAATTAAAGACAGTTCAAGTTCCTATTTAAGAGTTACTAGACGAAAAGGAACAATTCAAAAAGACTTCTTCTCTTCTGTAGAATATGCTTTATTTGCGGCGCACCGTCACTTTGAAGCCCCATTCTACAAAAAGAAAATTAAAAAAAGTCAGAGATTAGACTTTGGAGCTTACTTCAAGGTAACAGAGGTGTAGATGGCTGAATTAACTGAAAGACAAATGAGTGTACTAGAATCTTATAAATCGCCAGCATCTGCTTTGCCAGGTAGCTCAAGATTATCAAGGACTAGTTACATGGGATATCGCGTTCCGGTAGGAACAAGAGAATACACTAGCACAAGCACTAGCGTTAAAGAACGTATTATTGCGGCGCTAGGTGACCCAGAAGCTTTAAAACAAATATCTAGAGAACAATATAAAGTTAATTCTGGTTATATAGAAATTATTGAATATTTTAAAAATATGTTCTATTATAGATATGTTGTTGTACCAACTTTTAAAACAAATAGTAAAAATGAAAAACTTAATCCAAAAGATTTGAGAAAACTAACTCATGAAATGACAGATGTGGTCGACTCTTTATCTTTTGAAACAATTTTTCCGAAAATATTAGAAAAAGGGTTGGTTGATGGTGTTGTTTATTTATATTTATATAAAAGAAATGGATTACCAAATGTTTTAATTTTAGATGATCAATATTGTCAAAGATATAGAGAAACTAATTATGACACAGAAACAATTTTATTTAACTTTGATTATTTCAGAGAAATAGAAAATAATGTAAATTCTCTGGGAGTCGAAATTAAAACAGAAGATTTACTTTCTATGTATCCAAGAGAAATGATAAATTTATATAAAAAATATAAAAAAGCTGATGGCACATTTGATACCAAATATAAATTTCAAGAATTAAATATAGGCACTGCCGCCGCAATTCCCTTCCACTCAGAAGGCATTCCTCCAAAGATCTTAGTATCTGCGGCGAAAGAGAATTATGACGAAACAGTGAATATTCAAACTAGAAAAGGAAGAGGACAAGTTGACTCAATATTAAATGTTCAAATTCCACTAGATAATGATAAATACCCTATATTTGATGCCTTTGAGGCAGCGGAGCTACAAGCTACGCTAGCTACTCAATTAAAAGGTGTTGATGGATTAAAAGTGTTAACCACTTTCGGAAATGTTGACTTAGTTAAGCCTCAACAAAGTGAAAGTGTGAAAAACGAAGCTACATCCAATGCTTACAACCAAATATTTGAAGAAGCAATGATTAACCCAGAGTTATTCAGAGCCGATACAGATTACGCATTAAGTGTTTCTCTTAATAGAGATGCTGGCTTTGTTTGGACAATATTAGAAAAACTCATGAATTATTTTAATTTGAGTTTAAATAAAACATATAATTTTAATGATTATGAATTATATGTGCAAATGTTACCAATTACTAAATACAACTTCGAAGAACAACAAAACGCATACAGACGTGCGGCGGAGTATGGTATTGGTAAATTGGAAGCAGTAGTTTCAACTGGTATAAAGCAATCAATTATTTTTGATAAAGCTGAATTAGAAGACGCCTTACAATTAGATGATATACTTAAACCTCTTCAATCTTCTCACACTCGTTCGGCGCAAGAACTTAAAAATATTAAGGAAGGCGGCAATATTAAGAGTGAAGAAGAAGAAGAAGAAGCAATTGAAACAATAAAAAATGAAAAAAATGACAATGAAAAGTCATTAGAAAATGAGGGTAAGAATGATGAAGAAAACGAAAAGAACTAGTTTCTCAACTTCTATCCCCGCTGTTATAGATTCTATTCTCCCTTCTGCAAAAGGGGCGCATACAACTATGGCTAAACTCAAAGTGTTCTATAAAGGAATAACTGGAGATGGACGCCGCTTCACCGAAGATTTTGCGGTAAAATTACTAAGCAATCTTCCTGAAACACCAGTGGTTGCGTTTTATGACGAAGAAGAAGGAGACTTTATTGGACACGCTGAAAAGCAAGGAGTATTTGGTTATGTTCCTGAAAATGCGGCGGTGTACTTTGAAGAAATTGATGGAAAAGAGTGGGCAGTAACTGATGTTAAGTTATTTACTGAAAGAGAAGATGTAGGGTCAGTTGCTAAAAAAATTATTGGGAAACAGCATTCATTAGAACTTAATCCAGAGACTATTAAGTTTGATATAAATGAAAATAAAAATGAAGATTATTTTGTTTCATTCTTAGATGGCGAATTAATCGGATTAAGTGTTCTTGGTGATTGGCAAACTCCTGCATTTGGAGGATCAGGTTTCTTCTCTCAAAACAACACTCCAGTTTCTTTGGATACGATTATTAGTAATTATTTATCATTACCAAAAGAAATTGAAGTTACTCAGAACGGAGGTGAAACAATGTTTCTAGAATTTGTTGAAGGTCTACATAAAGACCTAGAAATTAAATCTGTTCTTGAAGACGAACGTTTCTTAATTTACAGAGTAGGAGATAAAACCTACATTGCTTTAAAAGATGGGGAAGAAATAGCAAGTGTTGATATAACGTCTGCATTTGCTCCTGTAGTGGAAGCTAACGAAGCTCCTGAAGTTGAAGAAGAGGTTGTTGAAGACACTGCTGTAGAAGAAGAAGCTGAAGAAGCTGTAGAAGAAAACACAGATTCAGAGGTTGCGGCAGATGTAGTTGAGCAAACTGAAGCTCCTATATCAGAACCGGTAATCGAAAACGAAGCAGAAGGAGTCGATGAAAACGTTGAACAAGAACAAGCACAACCAGAAATCGAAGGGGTGGAACCCCAAGCCCCAGAAGTTCCAGCCAACTCAGCCGCACTTAGTGAAGCGGAACGAGAAGAACTGGAAAATTATCGTAGAAAAGATAAAGAGGGGATGATCGCAGAGTATATTGAATACTTACCTGCGGACAAAATCAAAGAATTTAAAAATAGTGTTGATAACTACACTATAAAAGAACTGGAAGAGAAGTTATCTGTTGAAGCAATGAAATTTATCATTGCCAACAAAGAACATCCAGTACAAGATACATTTACTCGTTCTTTCGTTAGTAAGAGCGAACCTAACGCACAAGTAGACGGAGTTGATGTAGCAACAGAATATTATCTTAGAAAAGATAAAAGAGGTGAAAATTAATGAGTTATTATGGAAATTTCTCTGCGCACAAAGTAGTTGAAGTTAATCAATCTACTGGTCTGCGCACTGGTCACATGGTGGCACAAACAAAATTTCTTAAGGGATCCCTTGAAGGTGACTCTCTTGACAACGGTTATATTTTAGCCCTTGATGTAGCTAAAAATGAGTTAAAACTTTCTGATGGTACAGAAGAAACTCTGTTTATGCATTTCACAGAAGAGCATATGCCTATTTTTAACCACAGAGGCTTAAAATATTTCTCAGTTCCTTTTATGAAAGGAGCAGAAGCAGACGGCTCTGAGGATTATTGCTATCCTAGAGCTATCGCAATTTATACAAATGACACTTGGACAACTGACAATTTTG
>CAZIGN010000050.1:0-4377 GCA_964538805.1 uncultured Lachnospiraceae bacterium | reverse complement strand
TAATGATCGCTTCTGCGCTTAATGAACCTACAGCAAAATTTTCTGCTGAAGATGTACATGAAGCAGCTAGAAACGCATTAGCTGAATACTTTGGAGTTGAAGGATTAAATTCAATTCTATATTTAAACCCATCTGACTTCCGCTTAATTGACGAAGTCATTGAAGAAGTTCTTCCTAAAAACTTACAAAACATTTTAGGACCTTGGGCAGATGTTAAATCTTATGGCTACAACGATCGCGTAGTGTTCCATGTTAATCGTGGTGCATCTGAAAGACGCTTTAAAGAAGTTGTTGTTCCTGGTCAAGCAGCTGGTATCTACCGCGCTCGCAGACTAGACAGCGATGTTGTTGAAGTTGAAACTCATGTTATGACTGCAGGTTATAATGTTATTCTTGAAGAAATTTTAACAGGTACTGCAAATATTGCTAAATTAGTACAACTTATTGCTGAAGGATTTGCTGAAAAGATCTATGTAGAAATGATTTCTGCATTCCGCAGTGTTGGAGCATTATCTCGCTTCAGTGGAACCGCAGTAGGTGGAACTCCAGACACTGCAATTGATTTTGATGTACTTGATACTTTAATTGCTAAAGCAGGAGCACATGGTCCAGTTACTATCTTCGGATTCCGTTCTGCTTTATCATTACTTTCAAATCAAGCTAACGTAACTGATGCTACTTGGTCACCAAGCCGCGCAAGTGAAGATTTATCAGACATCCGTAATCACGGACGTGTGTTAATCTACAAAGGAACTCCTATTGTTCAATTAGAAAACTATTTACTAGATGACGATAGCTGGGCTTTCAATGAAAATATGCTTTACATTATTCCTGGTGGAAACAAACCAGTTAAGGTTGCTTTACACGGACCAGTAAATACTCAAGAAGTTAATATTCCTTCTGGTGGTAAAGAATGGCATGCATTCCGTAGAGCAGGTGTTGCTGTTGTTTCTAGTGGTGGAATTGCTACTTATGAAGTAGACGGCGCCGAAGAAGGAAGATACTAAAATAGATTTATTATAGGGAGGCACTCCCTCCCTATTACTTATTCCTAAAGGAGGAAAAAATGTCAAATAAACCAATTAAAGCTAGATCACGTAAAGGAGTTGTTTCTCTCTTCTTGCGTGACTCAACTGGTGTAAAACCAGATAGAAAATTTGTTTTAAGACCAAATGCTGCAACACCTATTCCTGCAGACTATGCTCAAGGAATGTTAGATTCTGCATCGGTTCAAAAACATATTAAAACAGGTTTAATTATCATCGAAGATGGTAAAGAACTTGAAGAGAAAGCAGTAGAAGAAGGTTACGCTACTGAAAAAAGTTTAGAAAAAATTGACAGAGATGCAATTACCGAAACTTTAAAAGGTAACAATCTTACTAAAATAAAAGCATTATTCGATAAAGAAAAACCTGAGGAAGCTTCAGTTGCTCTCGAAATCGCTCGCGAGATTGCAGATGAATTATCTTCTGGTGTTATTAGAACTATCGAAAATACTACTAAATCTTCAATCCAAGCTGAAGAAGTATAATGTTAACTTTCGATGTGATATACAGCCAGTTTCTCACCTCTGTTCCAGAGGCAGGAGAAAGCTTAGCACATCTTACTGATAGCGAACTCAAAAAAGAACTTTATAACTTGGCTGTTCCCGCAATAGCTAACTTCAAATTTCCACAAGTTGATTTAAATTATATAGATCAAGTTGATGTAGACGGTTTAGTTAATAACGCTACTTTTGAAAATAACGTTACTCAAAAAGAAATTAATGTAATTTTGGCTCTTATGAGAGTAGAATGGATGCAATCTATTATTAATAGAGAAAGTCGATTTGAACAATATTATTTTGATGCTAATATGAGAACTCATTCTCAAGGAGCAATGTTAACTCAACTGAACCGCCGCATGGAAATGTTGCATAAAGAAGCACGAGCCGCAATATTTAATTATTCACGCTCTCGCCCAGATGGGTCAGTTAACACTGATCGAGTTAAATGGTAACAGACAATTATATTGAGCGCTATAAACTAAGAAATGATAAAACATTAAAAGTATCCGTGGATTGGATTGAAAACAGTATCAACCAAGTTGATATAAGTAAGTGTCATGTAGACAATAAAGGGGAACTCGTAATAGAAGATCTTCTGCTCAAAGCAGTACATATCTTTAAAGAAAAGGAGGGACCTGATAACGCCGTTCTCTACACCTATCGTGATGATGGGTTGCAGTTAGGGGATATGATTGTTAAACAAGCCTTCGACAAACATGGTGAAGAATTACTAATGAATAGAGAAGTTTTTCTTCTATTTGAAGAGGCTCCTCGTGTAGACGGTTCTACTGACATTAGAGTGTTTTCTACCATTGAAGCGAATGCTATTATTAAAGAATTAAATGGAACTTATTTTCTTGGTTATTTTAAAGGAGAAATGCGTTCCGAGTCTCAAATTGATTATGCACTAAGAGTAAACTTAGCTACTCTAGATAGTTTAGCTATGCTTATAGTGCCACGAAGAGAATTTCAAGTATTAAATAAACATATTTTTACTGAAATAAAATCAACTAAAACGGGAGAGTCTTCTTATTTCTCTTGGGAGGTTTCCGACAAGGACGATATAACAACTTCTGGTATGCAATATGTTTCTATTAAGAAAACATTGCGGGAACCGGAAATAATTATTGAGGATCCTGAAGAAGAAATACCAACTGAACCAGTAGTGCCTGCAAATGTTATTGCGGCGAACTCAACAGTTGAAGTTGTAACTAGTGGCGGCTACTTCGCCGCAGATCAAAATGTTAAAATCTTGCAAAGAAAAGCTACTTTAGTTGTATTTGAAGCACCTATTATGCCAGGTGAGTTAAATATTTCTACTAAGAATGCTGAAGGAGAAATCATTACCACTAAATACATGGTAATCATTTAGGAGGACTAATGTTAAGTAACATAAAGAATTTACTACCCCTAATAAAAAATAAATTAGCTAGTGATAGCGAAATTAAAAAATTATTAAATTCGGGTAGGTCAAAGCCTCTAAATGACATTTCAGATCAAATTGTTTTTGATAGAACATTAGATACTAGTGAGCTAAACGAACTTACTGGTGCTCAAACTTTTATTACACTTAGTATTAACACTATTATGAACCAAGGTACTTCATTAGGAGTAGCCTTTAGGGTAGGGATCGCCGCAAATAGTTCCCTACAACCTATTGATGGGGTTTCAGTTCAATTTGAACTTTTAAATAGAGTGATTTATTTAATTGAAAGCTCCAAATTTGGTTTTCCTAATCGTCCAGAATTTGAAAGATCTGATGAATTTGCTTTTGATGACGACCGCAATATTCTAGGACAAATGGCTATGTTCACGGTGGAAGATGTTAAGAACTAGTTTTAGTGAAATGAGTTTGATATTAGGATTGGACATTAGTGTTATTTTATCAGATAACAGAAAAACTTCAATTAAAATTCCTAATATGAAAGAAATGTATGAGAATGTTAAATTAGACTATTTTTTCAAGATATTAAATATAGATTTAGAAAAAGTTTTTGAGGAAATGTCTAATATTTCTTTTGAAGCAACTACTCTGCAAGGTGTTTTTATAGGCATGAAACTACAAGAAATTGATATAGATGTTGTAGAGGAAGGTTTGTCTATAATATCTGATGATTTAAAATTAACTAAAAAGGGAATTGCGCTTAACGACATTCCACTTGAAGAAAAAGACCTCCAATATATTAAAAACATTGTTCTCGTAGGAGTGGGAATGATGACTATGGAAGAATTTAGAAAAGCTGAAAAATTTCTTTCTGAGTCTGACATAGATAAAGAGTTGAGAGAAAAACAGGAAAGAATAGACAAAATCAAGAAAAAGAAACAAAAAGTTTTACAGAAGAAAATAGACACTCAATCAGTGACTATGCCTGAAGTAATAATAACTATACTTTCTTTAATTCCTGGAACAACAATCGAAAGCTTACGAGAACTTAATCAGTTCTCACTCCAATGGCTATACAAGTACGCTCAAAAAATGGTATATGACAGAATCTACGTTACGGCGGCAGGCTTTGGAAACTTACCTAAGGGCGACAAATATAAATTTATTACTGAAAAGTAAAGAGGTGAAAAAATTAAATGGCAAATAACTTTGACTTACTAGATCATCAAATTCGACAATTTGGTGCAGTAGACGTATTAGAGGTATTGCTTCGCGACCCAGTGTCTAAAGAACCAATTCTTTTACTTGATACTTTAAAAGTTTCTTCTATTGCAATGGAAGGACAATCTAAAGAAATCAAGGGTGGAATTGGTGCTCCAACTCTTATTGAGTATGACTATGGACGTACAGTAAACTTTGAAATGCAAGACGCATTAGCTTCTATTGA
>CAZIGN010000049.1:0-13332 GCA_964538805.1 uncultured Lachnospiraceae bacterium | reverse complement strand
CACATTTTATCCAGCAACCAAGCATTGAAAAGAATTAATAAAAGAATATAATGAAAAAGGAGACAGTTAATGTATTTGATGGAGGATTAAATAAAGACCTTAATCCTCTTGTAACTCCGAATAATGTGCTAACAGATAACCTAAATGGAACATTTCTAACTTTTAATGGAGATGAATTAAGTTTACAAAATGATGCAGGAAATACAACAATCCGTGTTTCAGATACAGAGCCTGACGTAAAGTTAAGTTCAGATTTTTATCCTATAGGAGTAAAAGAATACGGAGGAGTACTATATATTGTGTCAGGTAAAAAAGGAGTAAATGAAGACGGCACACGTAATTCAGAGTTAGATGAAATTGAATTTGGAAGTTATCCAAGTCCTGCTAATGCTGGATATACTTCATTTTTAGGAGAAGTTCCTGTGTACTTAAGAAATACTAGTGAAGTAGAAGGAGAAAATGACATTTTTTATAAATCTTTTGTAATAAATACTGATTATTTTAAAACAGGTAGATTTATTCAATTTTCTGCTGTTCAAACTGGGTTAGATTTAAGCCATGTATGAAACCCATGAGACTACCAAAGAATATATATAATTAAATTACTTTTAAAATTAGATAATGGGTCAATAGATCTTACGGAAGATATCTGACATAAATTTGAATATCATAAGAATAGTACAAATGATCCTGCTAATCATTGATTAGAAAGTTCTACTTTTATATATCATTGTCCTTTTAGTTATAAAGGAAGATTAGTAGTTAAGACAGAGATAAATGAACCTAGTTTTGATGTAGTTGAGTATTATGATATAGTCCCTAATCCTGAAGGAGATTATAGATTTAGGTTAGGAATTGAGACTAAAAAAAGCGATGCTTTAGAAATTATTGGATATGAAATAAATATTACTACTGACACCCGCGTAGAAATATCTGACTCTGTTGACACTTATGTAGCGAGTGGTACTTATACAACCAGAGAAATTATTATCCCACAGGCAGCTAAAATTATGCACTATGCTATACATCCTATAATTAAATATGTAAAAACAGGAGCAAGAATAGAGTGAATAGATTTTCCTACAGAGTTTAAAAATAAATATACTGTAAAAAATTATGTATTATTACAAGAAATATATCATAATCTAGGATTTAATATAGAAGAAAGTGAATGCGATCCTTCTACAGGTAAAAGATCTATAAAAGTTTTATCTCTTATAAATGAATCTGGGTACATAGCTTCAGATTTAACTAATAATTTAAATAATGATCTAGCATATGTATATTACGAAGACCAAGAAGGTTACACTCTTAAAAATGCATATAATAAGTTAGGAACTTTTACTGTTGATCCGAATACTGGACTTCCTATAAATATAACTACTACTGCCACTATATCTGATCAACTTATTAAAAGTTCTATAGAAAATAAACTAAAAGAAACGCAAGTTCTTATAGAAGATTCTTCTTGTGCTGAAGCTATTATAACTCTAGAATTTAGTACATTTTTACCTATGATTTCACCTTCACAATTAAGAGATGCAACTCTCTTAATATTTCAAGATGGAACTCCTGGAGCTATTCCTTATGAATCTCATGATAGAAAACATTTTACAGTTAAAGTAAATGCAACTAAGAATATAAATATAAGCTTTAATAAAAATGGATTTTCTTCTATACGTACTACAATTTTAAAAGGAGAGATACAAACTGATAATCCTTATAAAATAGGACTTATTACTGAATTTCTTCCTAAATCTAAAAAAGAAATGTGAGAAGGAGCTCCTTTATTTAATTTTGTATCTCTTCCATTAGATTTAGAACTAGAGGCTTTAGGTAAGTATATTCATGATAACAGTGACACAACTGTGCCAATGGAAGAAAGAATAAGAATTGTTAGAGATGATACTTCTGTTAGGACTTATACAATACAAGAAAATTTAAGATTCTTAAGAGGAACTAGCACTTCATATGTCTTTGTAGTTTACGTTGAAGATAATGAACTATGAAATACTACTGGATATGCTTATTACAATTATAAATTTATAGTTCCTTCTAAATATTCAGTATTACAGGATGAATTCATAAATATTCCAAACGCTTCTAAATATGTTAAATTAGGAGATGAAGAACTTGGGTATATATTATTTAACTCTACAGGAGTTTTAATGGTTACCAATATAGATCTTAGTCTTCTTAATCCCTCTAATATTTGATCATAATGACTTTACCAAAAATTGAAATAAATTTTAGTAATCTTCTTCAAGGAATCCCAGAAGAAGGCAAATTACTTTATAAATACAGCCCATTTTTTAATTTAAAAATTAAAAATCCAGATACTTTTAGAGATATAACTAGTCTACGTTTAAAAGCAAAACAAGCTGGATTAAATATAAATTCTCCGATTGATATTGATATAGAAGAGTCCTATGATGGGTCTGTTAATATGGTTTTAAATGATAGAAAAAATCCTTTAAAAATTGTAAACTCTAGATTTTATCTTACTGATTCTTCTAATTATAAGATAGGAGATAGAAAAGGAAATTTAGATACTAATATATATACTAAAGAAAACTTTAAAGTAGAAGCAAATTTAGTTAAATCTGTTAATAGTTTAGTTAGTGTAGATTTATTAGGTATATTTGAAGGAGGTAAAATGCCTGTAGGAAATTACACATTTTATATAAGACTAGCAGATTCAGATGGCAATGAATCAGATTTTATTGCAGAGAGTGGAAAAGTTGTTTGTCATATAGGAAATATTAATCAGCCAAAACATATTAGAGGAGGTCAGCTTAATGAAGATAGTGGAAAATCTATTAAACTTCTTATAAATAATGTAGATATGGCATATACATATATTAATGTATATTATACCAGAACTACTGGGACTGAAAAAACGGCTGTAACTACTGCTTATAAAATAGCAGATAAGTTTAAAATAAGTGAACTGAATACACCTATAACCATAACAGGCTATGAAATACATGAAGAAATATCTATAGATGATATTAATGCCCAATATACAGAATTTGATTCTGTTAAAACACTAGAGAATTGTCAAAATATTTCTTTTGCAGGAAATGTTACTAAGCAATATGATTTGTTTAAACATCTAGAAAATTTAAGTTTATTTATCACTCCAGAATTAATAAATGAAGAAACTATAGGCAGTTTATCTTATAATTACGAAGAAAAAATAGACTACAATAAAGGATTTGAATATTATAATGCCAATAATATATATTATAGACTTGGATATTGAGATCAAGAGATTTATAGATTTGGAATAGTGTACGTATTAAATGATTACACATTATCTCCTGTATTTAATATTAGAGGAATAAAAAAATTAACTCCTTACACTATTTGAAGTACGTCATTATTGAAACCTATTAGCGTTAGTAAAATAGAAGTTCAAGAGGATAATATAATAGAAAAATCTGGCGGATTAGAGAATAATAAAGGAGTTTTTAAAATAGAACATTCTGCAAGTTCTCAAAATAAATCATATGATTTATATTCATCTTCTGGAATTAGACCTTTAGGGGTAAGGTTTAAATTTAATTCTGATGTTCTTACAAATGAATTAGAAGGATTACCAGCGTTTACAAAAGGATTTTTTATTGTTAGACAGAAAAGAATTCCTACAATATTAGCCCAGACAATCGGAATATCAACTACTAATAATGGTAAATTGCCTACTATAAAAGTAAATGAATCTACAAAACCGTATGCTGTAGAGTCTTTTTTAACTAAAGATGTTAAAGGAAAGCCTTTTTTAAACTCTTCTATGTATAAGTTAGGTTCTGATAAAATAACTAATAATGCATTGTTATGTCCAGAAGCTGATTTAAGAACAGAAATATATAATACATATTTTAATTCTGCAGAATATACTTTAATAGAAAGCAAATACCAACCACTAGATAGATATTTTAAAAATAGTAATATAAATTCTAGTCAATATTTTTTAGACGAACCTACTAAAAGTAATGGTAGTAGTACACTAGCTATTAATGCAAGTTTATTACTTATAGAGCCTAATATATCTATTATAAAAAATAATAAATATAACTTCTCTTCAAAAGCTGGAGATGCTGTAGTTCCTTATAAAGCAGAAGATGTTTTTTATGGAGATTTTTCAAGTCCCTTAAGTAACATTCCTAATATTAATGACTATAATAACTCTAATTCAAAAGTAAGAGGAATCTTTAATACTTATATAGGAGTTGATTATAAAAATATTAAACAAGCTACATATTATAATATATATCAAAAAGGATATGACTTTGAAAAGTATTGAAAAGATTATTTTAAATTAAGATATAATGATTCTAGCCCATTCTTCCCTGTAAGTAATAGGATAGGGTGAGATTCTATTAAAGAAAATAAAACCGAAGCTTTATATAGAGGAGATTGTTATATTAATACCTATACTCACAGAGTTAATTGGAATTTTATAGATCCAGAATTACCTACTAATAAAAGAATAGTTGATAAGTACACTTGGCAAAAGAACTGAAGAGTATCTAATAAAGCTAGTGCAACTGTTAATAATGAAGGAAAAGTAGAAGAATTAAATTATAATAAGTTATTACCTATTTTTACTTTTAAAGAAAATGCTATTATATCTAAAATGTTTGAGGATTCAGGTATAGAACCATTTTCAGGACTATTAGAGCCTGATGATAAAAGTTTTAAAAAATATTCTGAACATAATGGAATATTTGGGTATGATAAACTAAACCGACCTGATATTAATGCCGTAGGTTTAGGACATTGGGTTACTTTTAAAGTTTGTAGTAATATAAATCTAGCTATGAGAGACGTAGATTTAAACAATCCTCAAGAAGAAGCTTTACACGGAATGAAAAGGTCTTTCTTTCCTTTGCAAAGTATGGAAAAAAGTATAAACATTCCAGAGTCTAGGATTATAAATAATGGAATTAGTAAAACTACAGGAGATAAATATTATTATGATTTAGGGGAAGTTCCTTTTATTAAAGATACTTTTTCTACCAGAATTTATTATTCTAATGTTTTACAACAATCTACTTTTGTTAATGGTAATAGAGTATTTTTGAGTAAAAATTTTCAAGATTATTCTATAGAATATGGCGCTTTAGTAAAATTAGTAGAGTGATATGGCGCTTTAATTGCTATTATGGAACATGGTATATTAATGATTCCAGTAAATGAAAGAGCTATGATGAAGAATGAGTCTGGAGACAATATTTATATTAATACTGACAATGTTTTACCTAAAAATCCTCGAATAATTTCTAATACATTTGGGTCTATTTGGCCAGATTCTATAGTTAAAACTTCTAGATTTATATATGGGATTGATACAGTAGCTAAAAAAATATGAAGAACTAATGGAGAGTCTATAGAATTAATATCTGATTTAAAGATTCAAAAGTTTTTAAATGATAATATAAATTTAAGAGAATCTGATACTGATACAACTATAGGAGTAAATTCTATTAAAACACATTATAATGCGTTTAAACAAGACATTCTTTTTGTATTTAAATATGGGCTAAAGAAGTGGCATTTATGTTGAAATGAGGTTCTAGAGAAATGAGTAACTCGATACTCATGATTTCCAGAGTTTTCAGAAAATATTAATAATATTTTTTATACCTTTGCAAATAATAATGTACATCCATTGGCAGATAATTATTTATACAAACATGGGTTCGCTGGTACTTTTGAAGAAAAAGGTATAATAAAGCCAACAATGTGATATAATGAACAGCATCCATTTGAATTTGAATTTGTAGTAGCTGATGTTCAAGGTATACAAAAAATATTTGATAATTTAAAAATCATATCAAATAAAGTAGAACCTAACTCTCTTATATTCGAGATTACAGGAGATGGATTTGAATGAAATGAATATAAACAAGATATTATAGATTTAAATGAAATGGATCAATCGGAAGAATTAACTCCTTTAAAAGGATTTAATGCTCCATTTAATACAGGATTTTAAAAATGGCAAATTTGACATTAATAGACGAATTAGGCAATCTAAAAGCCGATAAACAAAATTATGATGAAATAGTTCCGCCTGCGGATGGTACCAAATATCTATCTGCTAAGGAATATAATAAATTACTATCTACTTTAAAAGAGTTAATAGCAGATTATAATATATTAAAACTATCTTCAACTACATTTGATACATATAATGTAATTAATTCTGGAGATGACGCAACAGTTCCTACTGATAGTCATTTATATACAGCTAGAAAAACTGCAGAAGAGATTCGAAAATTGGTAGATATATTAGATTTTAATGATTATTATTTATCTAAGAGAACCGATGATTCTGCAGATGGAAAAATTACTTTTAATCAAGGAATGGATATAGGCTCATATCAAGAAGGTATGAGAGGAGGACATATAAATCAAAATGCAGATGCAGAACTTAAATCTCTTAAACTAAGAGAATGACTAGAAGTTCCAGAACTTCGTTTTAACAGAGTAGAAGTTCAAATGGGAGATAAGTGAAGATCTCCTGGAGGAGGGATTATAGAATCAGTAGATACTGAAAATCAAATTATTACTTTAAAGCTTGAAGATGGCGAATATGGAGCAGTAGCTTTAAATGACTTATGTATGGGGATATTTCACTCAATGATTCCTTTAAATAATTCAACAGAAAGCACTGACGATAGTAGAAATAATAGAACTATTAAAGGTTTTTCTACTAGTTATTTTAAAGTTGAAGAATTACTTAATCCTCAAGAAAACAATAATAAATTTAGATATAGTTTAAGACCTATATCTCCTAGACATAACAAACAAGTACATCCTGAAGCATTTATGAACTTTGCTGCTTTTGGAAATACTACAAATCCTGATAGACAAACATCAGCATATGAAACTAGAACTTACCAAAGATATCTAATTAATATGAATGATTGAGAGATCACGGTTATGAATGTCGCTGCTCAATATGGGGATCTTAGTAATTTAAATTCTCTAGGTCTTCCTCCTATGTCAGGATACTCTGTATATTTAAAAAATGTATATTTTTCTGGAAATTTAAAGCAAATAAAAGCCCCTAAAATAGAAGATGGAACTTGGTGAACTTGGAATGGAGAAACATGAGTAAACTCTGGTGTTCCTGCGACAGGAATACCAAAAGATGGTATTTATTCTACTTTAAGTAATAGTAATTTATCTATATTAAGAGGAAGTCTTTCTTATGAACATACTTGAGCAGAAATGCATGTATATGAAGGTAATAGAGAATTAACTTATGTAGAAAGTGCACCTTTGACTCAAAGAGGAACATACACAGTTAATACAGTATCGTCAGGAGTAACTCCTGGTCACTTTGAAGCTAAAACTGTAGAAGGTAAAACTTTTTTTAGAATAACTCCTATATCTTATATAGATGAACAAGTAAATTCTGCATTAATAACATATAAGGTTACAGGAGTAAGGTTTGATGGAACTGCATTTAATTTTTCTACTACTCAAACTTTTACTAAAGTAGATTCAGGAAAAGATGGAAAAGATATAGAATATATATACGCTCGCACAAAAGACAGTATTCCTCCTTTATTACCAATAGATAGTCTGAATGAAGATAATTATGTTCCTCCAGCAGATGGAGAGATAGTATGAACTGCAGACCCTGTAGGAGTAACTGATACATGAGAGTATGAATGGTATGCTAAAAGGGAAAAAATCAATGGAATATGAAGTAATTGAAGAAACTTGCTTCAATGAAGATATCATGTAGCCGATGGACATGATGGTAAAGATGGAGACACTCGAGAATATATATTTATTACAAATAATGATGAAAATTTTAATACATATTCCAATAGTAGACCTACAATGATTGTTCAAAGGGATGATTTTGTTCCTAAAACTAATTCTGTACCTTCATGAAATGCGAATTGATCTGATGAACCAGTTGATCCAGGTCCTGATCAAATGTACGAATGATATTGTTATAGAGATAAAACAGGAGGTGAAGGTGGAGTAGGAGGACTTTGAGGAGCTTTTAAAGGACCTTATTTGTGAACAAAGTATCCAAAAGATGGAAATGATGGAGATGGTGGAGAAAGTGCTTCATTATTATATTTATCATCCTCTTCTCAATTAATGTCTACTAATACTAGTAATGTTCCTCATGCTAATCAAACTATATCTATTGAAGCTAAAGTTCAATATGCTCCAGAAACTGTTGTTTTTGTAGCTAAAGCATATGATTCTAATAATTCATTTATTGAAAATGTAACATTAGCAAATGGAAGTAATTCAAATACTAAAAATTTGACAAGTGCTTTATGAAAAACTACTTATAATAAAGTTGTAGTAACAGCTACAATTTCTGCTAGAAATCTTACAGATACTATAAGTATTTATAGATTATCAGATGCATTAGCTGGTCAAGATGGTATTTTTGGATTTTTAACAAATGAAAGTATTACATTTCCAGCTTCATACGATGAAGTAGTTGATTCTTCTATATTTAATACTGATTATGCTACAGGTAAATTAGAAATATTTGAAGGAACTCAATTAGTAACTTCTAGTGTAACTTATAGTGTACATAGTCAAGTAGGGTGTACTGTTACTATTAATTCTTCAGGATTATATAGAGTAACTTCTTTGAATTACAGATCAGCTCATGCAACAATTAGAGGAGTTTACAAAGGAGTTACTATTGATAGAAAATTAACATTATCAAAAAGTCCAGCTGGTATGCCAGGTCCTCCTGGAGTTGGGGTTCCTATAGTTTTTAGAGGGACTTATAGAGACGATGTAGAATATTATGGAAATAATACAAGAGTTGATATTGTTAAATATAAAGGATGATATTATAGAACTAAGGAAACAGTTGGAACAATTATGGGAATTTCTCCTATAGATCCTTCTACAGCAAGTGATTATTGATATAGTTTTGGTTCATCTTTTGATTCTGTAGCTACTAATCTTTTATTAGCAGAAAAAGCTAATATAGCTGGTTTTGTATATAAAGATTTAGTAATGCAATCCCAAATAGGAGTATCGCAAACAGGAGAAGAAATTGATTTAATGGTTTACAATCCTATTCCTGATAATTTAGTATTTATACCTAATTTAAAACTTGATGGAACTAAAGGAACTTTATCTATACGAGATAAAATACAACTTTTTTCAGATGGTTCAGGATATGTTGCTAATAATAATTTTAGGTGAGATACAGAAGGAAATATATCATTAGGTAATACAGAAATAGGAAAATATTTAAATGGTAGTATTGGATTATTATCAGAATTTTCTAAAGATGGAGAAGGTAATTGACATTCTATTTATAAAACAGAAGATTCTTTCATGCGTACTAAAATCGTACAAGGAAATAATTTATGAAGTGAACCTGTAAGAATAGTAAAATCTATTGAGTATAATTTTGCAAATCACACTAGTGGAACTATAGCACCTGTAGCTTCATCTACTTCTTGACAAGATGTACCAAGAGAAGTTCCTTCTGGAAGTTTTATGTGAATACGTTCCAGAACAATTACTCACAATAACCAAAACCCTGATACTTTTGGTAGTTGAAGTACTCCTTTTGTTGCAACAAGTGAGAATACTGAATTTGCTAAAACTTCAGCTTTAGAATGAAGTGGAGAATTTATTACAGGTGATTCATTTATGAGATTAAAAACAGGACAAACTTGAAGTAAAGCTATAAATATAAAACCTCTTATTGAATATCAATTTAGAAATAACACTTCAGCTACTACACCACCTACTGTATGATATGATGTACCTTATCCTTTAACAGCTGAGGGAGAACATATGTGAATGAGAACTAGAAATAGAACTTATTTACCTAAAGAGCAAATACAATCAATACCTGAAAAACCTTATAATGTTGGAAGTTGATCTTCAGCTTCTAGAATAACTGGAGATACAGGATATAGTATATCTTCAAAAATTTCTACAAGTAAATTTAATGTAGATGGTTCAGGTTATTTAGCTGGAGGTAATATTTCTTGGGATGAATTAGGAAATACTACTTTCACAGGAAAAATTGAGAGTAATGCTTCTGGAGATAAGATTGTTATAGATACATCAAGTGGTGCGGGAAGATTAAGAGGAATAGATTCTTCGGGGAATATAATGATCCAATTGGGTTTTGATAATTTAGGGGATTCTGTATGAAAGAATTCTGCTGTGATGCGTTTGTTTACTAGAAGAAATAATCCTAATGAAGACTTTTTGGAACTGAATTATAGTTACGGGTCTCTAAATATATTTGTAGGTACGCTTCCTAATTTTGCTGACGCTAAATATGGTATACATTCTTTTGGTGTTGATAGGTTTAGTTCTGGAAGTAGGGTAGCACGATTCAATGTTAGTACTTACGGTCCATTTAATAATCCTGATAGGCTAGAATTTATATTAGAGGGTTTACCTACATCTGATTCAGGTTTGCCTACAGGAACAGTTTGAAGAGATTCTAATGGATTTTTAAGAGTAAAATAATGAAAATAATACAGAACAAGTGGATAAATAAGTTTATCCCATTCCCAAATTTCAGGGCGATTAATTTATTCGGAGTCCTTTTTGTAAGGGGTGCAAGACCACTTACTAAGACTACTCTCAACCACGAGTCTATACACTCCGCACAGATTACAGAGGTGATGATAGCGTCTGTACCATTTGCTTTATTGCTGTGGTTACTTACCAATGTGTGGCTTGGACTTTTATTGTTTATAGCTTCATATTACCTGTGGTATGTTATTGAGTGGTTAATACGTCTTCCAAAAGGGAACGCATATAAAAACATCTCCTTTGAAAGAGAGGCGTATGCGAATGATAGAAATATGAATTATAATAAAGCTAGAAAATTATTTAGTTTTTTAAAATATTTATAAATATGAGTACAGAATTAGATTTAAAATATTTAGAATATTTACAGACAGAGGATGCTCCTTCTAAAATTCCTTATATAGAATGTGTTCCTGAACTAACAGAAAAAATTCCTGTAACTTATGAAACTACTTCAACAGGATCTATACTCTCAAAATATCCTACAATGGATGTATTAAGAGATATAAATATAAAAATGTTAAATAAGACAAGGGAAAAAATTGTTCAGATTTATCAAAGAGCTTTACCTATTAAAAAATTTGGTAGACTTAGAGGAAATATGGAGTATCTAGAAGATGCATGAGATGTTCAGATTCAACCTGCTTCTATTAAACATGCCTATTTAAAACAAGCAACAGATACTGAAATTTCTCTATCAGACGCCAAACAAATGAAAATACGTGATAAGTATTTAAAAGTTAGAGTTAGATATGATGGAAAGAATTATGTTATAGTAAATGCAATAAGAACTTATTTTACAATATCATATGCATAGAATACAAAAATATGAAGTAGGGGGAGGGATAAATGTAGATTGAGCCAAAATGTTAAATTTACCTTCAACCTCTCTCTATGATACAATACAGAAATCTAGTAATTTCTTATCTAACACTTTAGCAAATTCAGGGTCTAAATTAGTTCCTGATATATCTAAAATGAAAGGACTTCTTAAACCAGGTGGATTAAAAGATTTAGGCACTGTAATTGGAGGAGGATTTAATAATTTACTAGGACAAGGAGCTAGTGGAGCTAATGTACTTGGAGGATTAAAAAATTTTACAGGTTTAAATCCTTCTGGGATTACTGGAATTGCAGGAGATTTAGCAGGTATGGGATTAGATGCTTTAGGAGTTAGTAAAGCTAATTCAAATAATTTATCTACTTTTGATAAAGGATTAGGATTAGCTAAGCAAGTAACTAGATTTATTCCAGGAGTAGGATGAGCGGCAAGTGCAGCCTTAGAAGGATTAGACTTAGTTAATAAATACGCTGGTAGGACTTCTGCAAAACAAGGAACTGCTGATATGGGGAATATATATGGGTATGGAATGGCTGATATTAATCAGTCTGCAAATACTAAATATACTTTCTCTGATACAGTTAGAGGATGGTTTGGAAAAAGTAAAAGGGAAAAAACAAATGACAAAACTAAAGCATATAACCAAATGAATTTATTAAAGTCTGTCCCTGGATATGATCAAAAAATAAATTTACTTGCTTCTAGTAATACTGCTCCTCTTATACAACTAAAAAATCAACAGCAATTGTTAGGAGGAGTTGGCACTGGAATGTTAGCAGCTAAGAAAGGAACAAAAATACCTCCAGCTAAACTTAGAAATATAGTTAATAAGATTTCATATACTTCAAAGTTTAAACAAGGAGGAGCTATTAATGTAATTCCAGAAGGAGCTTTTCATTCTAGAAAGAATAATCTTCCTGATGAAATAGCAGAACACGTTACTCATAAGGGCATACCTGTAGTAACAGAAGAAGACGGAGGAAAACTACAACAGCACGCAGAAATAGAAAAAAATGAAATTATCTTTCATAAAGAAGCTACTGAAAAAATAGAAAGTTGGTTAGAAGCTTACAATGATGCAGAGGCTCAAAAAGAAAAAGATTTAATAGCAATTGAATGTGGTAAATATATAACTAACGAAATATTAGTTAATACACAAGATAATACAGGTTTAATTGATACAGTACAATAATATGAGTTATAAATCAGATAAACAAGCTAAACAATATATTGAAAAATATAAGAAAGGTAGTAAAATTTACATTAAACCTGAAAATAGGGGAAAATTTACAGAATACTGTGGAGGAAATGTAACTGCTGCTTGTATTGCTAAAGGAAAGAAAAGTCCTAATGCTAAAATAAGAAAAAGAGCTACATTTGCAGCTAATGCTAGAAAATGAAAGCACTTGGAAGGAGGTGTGTTACAATGAATCCATTAATAGAATATAAACCTATAGACTCTGATTTAGAATATCCTAAAAGATATTATAAAAAAGAAGAGGATGAAGAGTCTGAAAACACTGCTACTTCTTCAGCAAGTACTACTTCTAGAGAAGTACCAGGAGTAACTTCTAAAATAAACTGAGCTGATAGAATAAGAAGCTATAGAGCTTCTCACCTATCAGAATATCCAATAGCTACACAAACTACACAGCCTAAAGTTGGTCCAGAAGAGTATGAAAGAGCTTGAGAAGAGTATTTAAAACGAGACCCAGACGCTATAAATTATAAACAACAGTTAACTGATTTAGCGTCGTTTGAAAGTGAATTTAGAAGTAGACCTAGTGCTGGAGATAAAGGCACAGATAGAGCTTACGGTTATTTTCAAGTTATGGGAGATAATATAAGAAATATATCTGGAGGGCAAACATCTATAGATCAATTTATGGCTGATCCTGTTAAACAAATAGAGATTGCTG
>CAZIGN010000048.1:9511-13379 GCA_964538805.1 uncultured Lachnospiraceae bacterium | reverse complement strand
ATAAAATCGGTGAAAATTATGTATGATAAAATCGATGAAAATTATGTATGAAAATGTTGTTGCTGTTGTTTTTTTAATCGTTATTCCTTTATTCTCTTATATTTTTTCTTTTGCTAAATATAAAATAAGCTATGATAAAAGATCCAGTTAATATCAATAATAAATATAGCATTATCGTGTCGGTGTCATCTGTATCAACATTATCGACATCATTGCTGTCATTGTTTTCGTTATTTTTTGAATCATTATCCGAACTAGTGTCTGTAGATGAATCAGTATCTAAAGGAATTTCTTCGTTATCTATCATCCCTTCTTCAAATTCTACCACACCTATTCTATCAATAGAAGGAGCATAAGATTCATCATTGAATAATTTGATGCTATTAGTGCCTTCTTTTAAGCTGATCTTAATAGTTTTTTTGTTTATGGCAACCCAGTCATTTGCATTGCTTATTAAGTTTTCGATTTTTATTGGTTCGTCATTATTAACTTTCACATAGAGGTTTCTTGTCTGGCCTGAGATAAAGAATATTTTCAAGGCGTAATCACCATCTTTGTCTACTTCTACGTTGTTGAAAGTTAAAGTGTTTGTTAAAGAACCACCTAACCAGCCCACATGTTTTAGATTAGAGGCATATTGGTTGTTTTCAACTATTGTAGCGCCTTCTAATATTGCGTCTTCAGCTTCGTAGTATGTTGTTTCATCATAAACAGTATCAGTTATCATTTCATCTTTAGTAAGTTTTATTGCAGCACCATCATTTGCAAGAAGACTTAAATTTATTGAATCGGTTGAAGTGACTTTTAATTCTTGTATTTCTACACCGTTTTTATTTGAGTTTTCTCTGTATATATAAGCATTGTATTCGCCTTCATCTAAAAAAGACAAGGATATATCAGTAGTTCTAGGTTCAAGAGTCATAGTTCCTATAAACCAATCATTTCCTGTTTTTCTAGCCATAGAAGTATACTCTCCTGGATAGCCTTCACATAAAAATGATTCATCCCATTTTGTTTCTACGTCATTTAAAAAAGATAAACCTTTGTAGCCTTCATACACATATACGGAAGCGGCAAAATGTTGTAAAGAAGATTTGTATACAACTGTTTGTGCTAACATAAATCCAAAACTTGCATCGATGTTTCCTACTCTATAGGCTGTAGGTGTAAAGTCCATAGGGCCAACTACATTTCTTGTAAAAGGATAAATAAGGCAATTTGCAACAGAAGGTTCGTTTCTCCATTTATAATACTCAGCACCATAAACAGCTTCATAAGTCATTATATTTGGAAAGGTTCTTTCTTCGCCGTTAGGATTTGTGTTACCATGAAAAACTACCATTAGTTTATTTTCTGAAGCTATGTCAGCTACCATGTACATTTGATTCATGGTTTTTTGATTATCGCTATTAAAGTAATCAACTTTTACGCCTTTTACACCAAGCTTTGAAATTAGCTCGAACTCTCTTGTAATAGTTTCATTATCTAAAAGAGAATACTTTGGATAAGCACCAGAAACAGTATGATTGGTGTTGTTTACACCATACCATAAAAGGATGGAAACACCTTTATTTTCAGCATATGTACATAATGCTTCAATCTTTTTCTCATAATCGTCCCAAAGAACCCAGCCATAATCAAGACAAACATATTCCCAACCATTTTCGGCAGCAAAATCAATATAATCTTTTTGAGATTTGTAATCAATCGGATCATCACCAAGAGAAGACCACCAAGACCAAGCAACTTTTCCAGGTTTTATCCAACTTGTATCCTCGATTTTTGAAGGATCGTTTAGATTAGGAACTAAACTGCTGTTAGCTAAATCATTAAGATTATCAGTAACAATTGCGACCCTCCAAGGAGTGTTTGCTGGATAGTTTAAAACTACATTTGAAGTTTGTCCATTTCCAAAACGAAAACCTAAGTTTTTCTCTCCCATTTTTGTAGAAAAGTAAGAAGCGCAATAAGCATCTTCTTGATTAAAAACATTTGCCTCAGTTAGAAGTAACCAATACTTATCAGAATCTACAGAAGCTAAAAGAGGTCTTGAAAGATCAAGAGAACTATTTTTAAGTAGAGAGAGACTTCTTTTTGTAAATGTGCCTTCATAAGTTTCATTTACCTGAGTAAATGCCCAAGTGTTTGTGTTATTAGGTAATACAAATTCGCTAGTTTCTCTAATGATAGAAACAGATTCATCTTGTGCTAAAGGGAGATTGTACCTATAGGCAAAACCATCATTGTAAGCACGAAGTATAACATTTAACAAATCACCATTAGTGTGTTCTAAGGTAAATGTTAATTCATTACATTTATTTGAAACTAAACCATTAGAACTACTTATTAGTTCGTAAGATTCGTCAATAGATGAAAAGCTGATAGAATCATTTACTAGAGTTAAATCTTTTGAAAGGTCTGTGCTAGTAGTAGTTATTCCTAATGATGATGCTTCAAGTACAACATCTTCATTTTTAGAAGTTGAAAAAAAGAATCTACCAGTAGAAGGGTCTGTCCAGACTTTTGCAACTAGACTTTTGTCTGGTGAGCTTAAGGTTAAATCAGTTTCTTGTGACAAGATTGTTCCATCTGTATACACATCTTCTCCAGTTACAACATCTTCACCATCAAATAATGTAACGCTAGAATCTTCAAAGGTATATAAGTAAGATGAGTTATCAGGTAAATTGTTGATTTGAGAAGAGCTTAGTGCATAATCATAAAAAGCAATGTTGTCATACTTTGCTTTCATATCACTATCACCAGAGTAAACCGAATGACCTATAGCATTATATATGTAACTTTCTAGGTAATTTTCAGTTTCAGAAAAGAGATTGCTCAAAACTGTAGGTAAGGTTGTATTTCCTGAAAGAGTTGCTTTTACTCCGTCTACATAGTAACTATATTCGTTTTCTGAAACAACTAAGGTAAGGTTCTTCCATACGCCTTTGTTTTGTGGCAAACTACTGCTAAACATTGAGCGATATTTTCCAGCATCATCAATTGTATTAGTGGTTTTTCCAACAAAAACGGAATGTCTGAAATTAATGCCATCGGCTATATCTATTGATATATCAGGAGCATCAAACCATCCACTTCCTGTACCAAGAGGAATACTTGAAGATTGAAATAATCTAGAATAATTTACAGCACTAGCATCAATGTTTACATCCATAGAAACGCTAAAACCATCCGTAACATTTTCATAAAGGTTATCAGGTAGTTTAAGCCATGAAGCGCCATAGCCTGAGCCATCTAAAACTAAAACTTTAGAGCCTAACTGAGTGTCAGTTTCAATGTAAGCGTCATCTCCATAAATAGTTGCGTTCATTAAAGTATTTGCGCTGTTTTTAGTATTTTTTACAATGGCCTCGTTGTAGCTTGGTGAACTTTTTGTAAAAGGTGTTGCGGTAACATTAGTCTTTCCAAAATCAAGAAAAGACAAGAAACTAGTAATTAAAATAAAAGAGAGTGTTAGTGAAACAATTTTTTTAAATCTTTTGAAATACATATAATTCTCCATTTCTGCATAGCTTGTAGCTTAATGCGTTTGTGTAATTTACTCTACTTATTAATATTAAGTTTATTAGTGAAAATAAGAAATTGTAAAATGTTGTGTGTATAAGTGAAATTGTAGACAAAAAAGTAGCCAAAAGTTACAGTAATAAGTTTTTGTTTATTAGATAATTTTATGCTTTCGTGGATAGTAAAAGACCTTTAGATGTGGTATTATAAGAAAAGGTTTATATAAATTTATATATTATGGAGTAAAGCTTTGAAATTAATATTTTAAGAGCATGCTCATAAGATAAACGAATAGTATGGAGGAGAATATGAGAAAGACAAAGATTGTATGTACATTGGGACC
>CAZIGN010000048.1:0-9411 GCA_964538805.1 uncultured Lachnospiraceae bacterium | reverse complement strand
CTATTTCTAATAACAAAGGAGTAAATGTTCCTGGAACTATTATAAAGATGCCTTTTGTTAGTGAGAATGATAAAAAAGATATTATATTTGCTATTGAGAATGATTTTGATTTTATAGCTGCTTCATTTGTAAGAACTGCAGGTGATGTATTAGAGATAAGAAGAATTCTAGAAGAATATAATTCTTATGATATAAAGATTATTGCGAAGATAGAGAATATGCAAGGTGTTGAACACATCGATGAGATTATACAAGTTGCAGACGGAATAATGGTAGCAAGAGGCGATATGGGAGTTGAGATTCCTTATGAAAAAGTTCCTGCTATTCAAAAGATGATTATAAAAAAAGTTTATAATGCAGGTAAGCAGGTTATAACAGCAACACAGATGTTAGAATCTATGATTAAGAATCCTAGACCAACAAGAGCAGAGACTACAGATGTTGCTAATGCAATATATGATGGAACTAGCGCTATTATGTTATCTGGAGAAACTGCAGCAGGTTTATATCCTGTTGAAGCTTTAAAAACTATGGTTAAGATTGCGTTACAAACAGAAGAAGATATTGATTATAAAAGAAGATTTTTCTTACTTGAGAGAAAGTCTAACCCTGATATTACAGATGCAATATCTCATGCTACATGTACAACAGCACATGATCTTAATGCAAAAGCAATTGTTACAGTTACAAAATCAGGAAGTACAGCAAGAATGATATCAAGATATAGACCAGCATGTAATATAATAAGTTGTACTACATTTGAAAAAGTTTGTCGTCAGATGAACATGTCTTGGGGTGTTACACCAGTTCTTGTAAATGAAGAAAATGAAACTTTTGAACTTTTTGAACATGCAGTAGAAAAGAGCGAAAAGCTTGGATTAGTTCAAAAAGATGATTTAGTAGTTATAACAGCAGGTGTACCACTTGGCGTATCTGGAACTACTAACATGATTAAAGTTCAAGTAGTAGGAAAAAAAAACTAATATAAAACTAATATAAAACAATGATATTAATTGAACTGATCATCCTAACTTAGAGATAACAAATCTAAAAACGGGTGGTCGGTTTTTTTATGATTTTATAATAAAAAAAACACTTTATAACAAGATTTTTATAGGATTGATTGTATAAATGTGTTAATATATATAAGGTATAAGTATTGTTTTTGCACTCTTATAGAGTAACGCTTTACAAATTTATTCAAAAAAAGAAACGGAGAAAACGTATATGAAACTTGTTTGCGACAAAGATACTATTATAGAAGTGATTGATAAGGTTGTAGAAAAGACTTTTTCTATGGATCTTACTTGGGAATGGCCTTGTGGCGTTGCATTTTATGGTGTAACTCGTGCTTATGAAACAACTAAAAAATCAGAATATATGGATAGATTAAAGCTATGGGTTGATGAATATATAGACATTGGAATACCGCCAATTACCGTTAATACTTGTGCTATGGGTCATACACTAATATCCTTATACGAATATACAGGCGATGAAAAATACCTTAATATAGCTAAAGAAAAGATAGACTATTTGACAAATAAAGCTCCTAGGTTTTCAGATGGAGTACTACAGCATACAGTTTCAATTAATAATGATTTTCCGGAACAAGCATGGTGTGATACCTTGTTTATGGCTGGGTATTTTATGCTAAGAATGGGCAGACTATTAAAGGATGAAGATTTGATAGCAGATAGTCTAAAGCAATACTATTATCATATACATTTTCTTCAGGAAAAAGAAACTGGTCTTTTTTTTCATGGTTATGATAATATACAAAAAAATCACATGTCAGGTTTTAGGTGGGGAAGAGCAAACGCTTGGGCGGCATATACAATGGCAAAGGCTAAAGAGTATATTAACTATCTTTACCCAACTTTCATGGAAATAGATTGCTCGCTTAGAGATCAGTTAGCAACACTTAAGACAATGCAAACTGAAAACGGATTGTGGAGAACAATTCTTGATGATGTGGACTCATATGAAGAAACTTCTGCAAGTTGTGGAATAGCAGCTGCAATGATTGCAAACAATAATCCTTTGCATACTAAATATGTACAAAAAGCTCTAAAAGGAATATTAGATAATATTTCAAAAGATGGCAGAGTATTAAATGTTTCGGGTGGAACTGCTGTTATGATTGATAGAGAAGGGTATAAAAAAGTACCTAAGACATGGATACAAGGATGGGGACAAGGACTTGCGCTTTCGTTTTTAGTGCAAGTGTTAGAAACTTCTTAAAACTAACTGATTTTCCTGCAATTTTATAAGATTAAAGGACAAAAAGAAAGGTATGGTATTATGAGAATTAATAAAAAAATATTTATATGTGTTGCTTTGGTGGTATTACTTTTTTCTTTTACAAGTTGTAAAGAAGATAATAAAGATAAGGTTGTTGAAAATAATCTAAAGTTCGACTTTGGTATTGATGAAAAGAACAAAGAAGAGGGATGGACTACTATAACAGTTCCAAAATCTCCTAGCTCAAAAGAAACAGATTACAAATATACTAAAGAAAAAGGTTATGGTTTCTTAAAAGACGGAGTTTATGGAAAAAAAGAAAGTAACCTAACCCCAGTTGATATAGAATTACCTGAGAATGTATACTCTGATTATGCAATTGCAGATGGAAATGAATTTGTAGTTGATCTTGATAATGGATTTTACACAGTTTCAATAGTAGTTGCAACTAGTAGTAAATCAATGACAAATGCAACAGTTGAAGGTGTTAATTCTAGAACTATAGGAGTACAAAAAAAATATGACGTAGCAGTACTCGAAAACATCGAAGTAAAAGATGGTCAATTAAATATTAAAATAGAAGGAATTGGAACATTTGGTGGACTAATATCGGCAATAGCCATAGATCAAGTAGATGCACCTAAGAATCTTTTGGCTAGTGTAGATTTTGAAGATAAGAATATTAGTTTAACTTGGGAAGCGTCAAAAGGAGCAGAAAGTTATAATATATATAGAAAAGATTCTATTGGTAAGATAACAAAGATTTCCTCTGTAAAAGAGACTTCATATAAAGATAAAGAAGTTGAGGTTGGTGAGGAATATACTTACAGCATAAAGGCAAGCGTAGATACAGGGGCAGAATCTGCAGCTACAAATGAAGTTTTAATAAGCTTTGTTGATGGAACGACAAAAGTTCCTAATCCAGTTTCAAATCTATTAGTAAGTGAACTTACAAAGGATAAAACGGTATTAAGCTGGGAGGAATCAAAAGATGCTGATTCATACGCAGTATACTGGTCGGATAGAGAGTTAAAAAGCCAAGAAAAAGTAAAAGGTTACACTTTACTTGAAAAAACAGACAAAACCACAGTAACCTTTGAAGCGTCAACATATCAAGCAAGATATTTTAAAGTAGTAGCAATCAATAATGGTGGCTTCTCAGAACATACCATGGTTAAATCAGATATTGGTATAGATTCAGTTGTTCAGTTAGAATACCTTGATAGAGGTGTGGTAGCAGTAAAAACAGAGGTGGGAGTATATGTAGGCTTTAGATTATTAGCTGATGAGTTTAATAAAGAATACACATTTGAAATCTATAGAGATAACAAAAAGATTGCAGATATATTGGCAGATAATAATACAAATTATATAGATAAAGAAGGAACAATAGACTCTAAATATGTTATTAAAGCTATAG
The DNA here is from genome assembly GCA_964538805.1 of uncultured Lachnospiraceae bacterium. Classification (GTDB taxonomy): domain Bacteria; phylum Bacillota; class Clostridia; order Lachnospirales; family Lachnospiraceae; genus CAZIGN01. Next base: position 5,747 of record CAZIGN010000048.1, on the reverse strand, counting down.
ATAATGGAGTGGTTGTTTCAGAATCAAAACAAGTAAGTGTTATGAGTGAACAATATTTTGATGTTCCAATTACAGCACCAACAATGATCAAATTACCTAGTAATGAATCCTATTCATATAATGCAAATGATATGTCAGTAGGCGATGTGGATGGTGATGGGGTATATGAATTATTTGTAAAATGGGAACCTAGTAATGCACAAGATAATTCAAAAGGAGGTTACACAGGACCAGTCTATATAGATTGTTATAAATTAGACGGAACGCTTTTATGGAGAATAAATCTTGGTATAAATATAAGGGCAGGAGCACATTATACACAGTTTATGGTATTTGATTTTGATGGAGATGGCATAGCAGAATTAATGTGTAAAACATCAGACGCATCAGTTGATGGAACAGGAAAAGTAATTGGAAATAAAGATGCAGACTACCGTAATGATGCAGGATATGTACTTACTGGTAATGAATATTTAACTTTATTTGATGGAAAAACAGGAAAAGAGTTAGATACAATAGATTATAACCCACAAAGAGGAAGTGTTGATTCTTGGGGTGATAATTATGGAAATAGAGTAGATAGATTCTTAGCAGGAGTAGCTTATCTTGATGGCGAAAAACCTTCAGCAATATTTGCAAGAGGCTATTATACAAGAGCAGTAGTAGTTGCATATGACATAGTTGATAAAAAGATAGTAGAGAAATGGGTTATAGACTCAAATGATTCACAAAGTAAGGCACTTGCAGGACAAGGAGCACATAATTTAAATGTTGGTGACGTAGATATGGATGGTTATCATGAGATTATTTATGGTTCTGCAGTTATTGATCATGATGGAACTTTGTTATATAGCACAAGAGCATTACATGGTAGTAAACATGGTGGACATGGCGACGCTGTAAGAGTAGGAGATCATGATTTGTTAACACCAGGTCTTGAGATATTTATGGTACATGAGGAATACCCATCAGAGGCTGGAATCGAACTTCGCGCAGGTAGTACTGGCAACTATTTATATGGGCTTCCAACAACTACTGATGTTGGAAGAGGTAGTGCCGGAGATATAGATCCAAGATACCTAGGAGCAGAATCATGGGCAGTAGGAACAGATGAGTGGAATTCGCCAACAGGTTATTTGATGACTCCAAAAGGCGAAGTTATTTCAAATAATATACCAGCTGCTAACTTTATGATTTGGTGGGATGGTGATTTAGGTAGAGAAATTCTTGATCATAAATTTAGCTCTACGGCAGGAGCTGGGACACCGATAATTTATGAATGGGATTATGAGAATTCTAAGCAGGTAGAAATACTTACTATGACAGGAACATATTCAAATAACTACACAAAAGGAAATCCTAACCTACAAGCAGATATCTTTGGCGACTGGAGAGAAGAAGTCCTTGTAAGAACTACAGACAACAAGAACATTAGAATATACACAACTACAGATTTTATGGATTTTAGAATACATACTTTAATGCATGATCCAATGTATAGATGTTCAGTTGCATGGCAAAATACAGCTTACAACCAACCAACAGAAACAAGTTTCTATATAGGGTTTGATAGGGATTACATAGAAATACCTAGAAGAAATGTCAATATAGTAAAAAAATAAATTGATTAATTCTAGAATAGGGAGGTTGTTATGAATATCAATAAACATATTAAGTGTTTAATCTGTAGTATGATGTTACTGTGTCTTTACATTTTTTATAATAAAGGAGAAGTAATAATGGCAGATGAAAATAAAGTAACTATATATTTAGCAGGAGATTCAACTGTTTGTGATTGGGACGTTATAAAAACAAAAGATTATTATGAGCCACAAGCAGGTTGGGGACAGATGTTATATAAGTTTTTAGATTCATCACAAGTAGAAGTTGTAAATGGAGCAATAAGTGGATATTCATCAAAAACATTTTATGAAGGTAGTGCTTCAAAAAACGATTATGTTAAACATTTAGATGAATTATTAAAAGAAGCTAAAAAAAACGATATACTTTTAATTCAATTTGGGCATAATGACTCAGCCCCTCCAAATGAAGAACAAAAGATAACTAGACCAGATATTGCAGAAAGATATGTGACTCCAGAGATTTTTAAACAGTATTTAGAAAAATATATTATAGATGCTAGAAATAAAGGAGTAATACCGATTCTTGTGACTCCACCAGGTAGACTTTCAATAAATAAAGAGGGTGAGTTTGTAACTGGTTTTACTGATTATATCGAAAAGATGAAAGAATTAGCAAAAGAAAAAGAATGTGCACTAATTGATTTAGATAAGCAGAGTAGGGAATACTATACATTTTTAGGTGAAGAAAAAGTAAAGGATGTATTCTTATATTGCGCACCGAATGTGTATAATAGTTACTATAAAAAAGGCGTAAGTGATAGCACACATTTTCAAAAGTTTGGAGCTATATCGCTTGCAAGATTCGTTGCTATTAGTCTAAAAGAATTAGGGATAAATGATTTGAAAAATGTTATTATAAATGAAGAAAAACCAGAAAATGTAGTTGATGCGCCTAAGATAATAAACACTAAGACGAGTGCACTAGGAGACTTTACAATAAGTTTTGAAAAAGTAGAAGGTGCAGATATGTATAGTGTCTATATGGAAAACATTTTACCTAATGGAACAAGCAAAGGCTTTAATTTACTAGGTTTTACTGATAAAACAGAGTTCGTTGTAAGCAATCTTAATCCTAATGTAGAATTTAATTTTATGGTAAAATCAAAAAACATGTTAGGGGAATCTTTAAATGGAACTAAAGTCGTAAAAGAGGCTAAAGAACAAATAAATAATAACAAACTTTCAAATGAAGAAATAAATGAAAGTGACAATAATGTGTTTAAAATAGTAATTGGAACTGCATTAATAATAACTACATTTTTTGTAGCATTAATGTTAATAAAGAAAATTAAAAAAATTAAGGAGTAAGTTTTGAAAATTATATATAAGATTTTAGCATTTATAATAGTATTAATCATAATAGGAGGAATGAGTGTGAAAACTGCTAAGGCACAAGATAGCATAAGCGTATATATGGTGGGAGACTCATTAGTTCAAACATATAAAGAAGATTTTAGACCACAGGCAGGCTGGGGACAGATGCTACCTGACTTTTTTGAAGAGGATGTAACATTTATCAATAAAGCAATAGGTGGAAGAAGTACAGGTAACTTTCTGAGTCAAGGAAGGTTAGATGAGGTTTTAAAGGACTTAAAAAAAGGTGACTATGTGCTTATACAGTTTGGGCATAATGATGCAACAGTTAATAATGAAGACAGGTATGTATCAGTGCCTGATTATAAAGTCAATCTTGCCCAACATTTTATCAAGCCTATAAGAGAAAAAGGGGCAATACCAATTCTTATAACACTTGTCAATCGCAATGATTATAATGAGACTTCAGGAGAGTTTAATCAAAGTTTTAAAGAATATGTAAATGCTATGAAAGAAGTTGCAAAAGAAACAGATACGCTAATAGTTGATTTGAATAAATTATCTATAGATTTTTGCAATGAAGTCAATAAGACTTATGGCAAAGGAGCAACAGATGACTTGATTTATCTTCACGCTGAAGCTGGAATATTCTCAGGAAATCACATAGCTGGAGTTACTGACAATACGCATCTTAATGAATATGGTGCAAAAATGATTGCAAGATTATTAGCACTAGAGTTAAAAGAGATGAAACTTGTAGGGTTTTCAGAAAAATATAAACCTATAAATGAAGAGAACAATCTTCCAGAAAAAGTAAAAAATATAATCCAGATAAAATCATTAACATATGGTAATCGAATAAAATGGGAAAAACCAGAGAATGCATTATATTATGAAATATATTCTGCAGAGCATAAAGAAGGCGAGTTAGTAACTGAATTTAAACTTACTGGAATTACATATACAGAAGATTATACTCATAAAAATAGCGCAATATTAAAAAATTATGCTTATAAGGTTATAGCTGTAAATGTTCTTGGGAAATCAGATGAGTCAGAGATTTTTTTACACACTAAAGAAAGTATTGATAAAAAAGAAAAGGTTACATATGATTTTACAAAGGTAGTAAATGAAGAAAAAAAAGATAGCATATTAAATATAAGAAATGTTATAATTCTAGCAGGATGCTTAATTGTGCTAGTAGGTGTTATTTTTTACAAAAAAGGTAGTATTAAAAAGTTTTTTGGTAATAATTAAATAATAATTAAAGAGAGGTTTTTTATGGCAAAGTATATAATGTCTTTAGACCAAGGAACAACAAGCTCGAGGTGTATAATATTCAATCATAAAGGTCAGATTATAAGCATGGCTCACAAAGAGTTTACTCAGATTTATCCACAACCTGGATATGTTGAACACAATCCGGAAGAAATTTGGGGCAGTCAATTACAGGTTATAAAAGAAGCTATGGATAAAATTGGCTGTTCTTATATTGATATAGATTCAATCGGAATAACAAATCAAAGAGAAACAACGATTATGTGGGACAAGCTAACAGGTGAACCAGTCTACAATGCTATAGTATGGCAGTGTAGGAGAACAGCTGACCTAGCGAAAGCACTAATAAAAGAGGGTCATGAAGAATATATTAAAAAAACAACAGGACTTTTGCCAGATGCCTATTTTTCAGCTACAAAGATAAAATGGATTCTAGATAATGTAAAGGGAGTACGAGAAAAAGCAGAAAAAGGTGAAATACTATTTGGTAATGTAGATACTTGGCTTATGTACAAGCTTACTAATGGAGAAGTTCATAAAACCGATTACACAAATGCTTCAAGAACTATGCTGTTTGATATTAACAATCTTAATTGGGACGAAAAGATACTTGATATATTAAATATACCAAAAAGTATTTTGCCAAAGGTATGTCCTTCAAGTTATTACTATGGAGATACTTATGAAACTATACTTGGCGGAAAAATTAAAATATGTGGAGTAGCAGGAGATCAGCAAGCAGCTTTATTTGGGCAAACTTGTTTTGAACCAGGAGATGCGAAAAATACTTATGGAACTGGATGTTTTCTTTTAATGAACACAGGAGAAAAGGCAGTGGATTCCAAAAATGGCTTGATAACAACAATAGCAGCATCAACATCAGATAAAATACAATATGCTATCGAAGGAAGTGTATTTGTTGCAGGTGCAGCAGTTCAATGGTTAAGGGATGAGATGAAGCTTATAAATTCTGCAGCAGAAACACAAGAGTGTGCTCTTAAAGTAACTGATACTAATGGAGTATATGTTGTTCCAGCGTTTACAGGTCTTGGTGCACCTTACTGGGATCCTTATGCAAAGGGTGGTATATATGGTATCACTAGAGGCGTAAACAAAGACCATATTATTAGAGCAACTCTTGAAGCTATTGCATATCAAACCTATGATGTTATTAAAGCAATGGAAAAAGATGCGGATATAAGCTTGAAAAGCTTAAAAGTAGATGGTGGAGCTAGCGCCAATGAGTTTCTTATGAAATTCCAAGCAGATATTCTTAGTATACCTGTATTAAGGCCTGCAGTTATCGAAACAACAGCACTAGGTGCAGCCTATCTTGCAGGACTTGAAACAAAGTATTTTGAAAGTATTGAAGAGATAAAAGAAAATTATGAAGTAGAACAAAGCTTTCTTCCGGATATGAGCGATGATGCTATAACAGAAAAAATAAATGGATGGTATGATGCAGTAAGAAAGACAATGATTACAATATAATAAATTGGCTAGAAGTTCTTT
>CAZIGN010000047.1:10397-13515 GCA_964538805.1 uncultured Lachnospiraceae bacterium | reverse complement strand
ATTGTAAAACTGAAATGGATATGATAAACAAAGCATATATTGAGACTATGCTTGAAGGTGATTATAATGGAAGAGGTTTCCAATATCCAATTCCTACATATTCAATAACTGCAGATTTTGATTGGTCTGACACTGAAAACAATAAATTACTATTTGACATGACATCTAAGTATGGTACACCATATTTTTCTAACTATGTTAATAGTGACATGGAACCTAGTGATGTTAGAAGTATGTGTTGCAGATTAAGATTAGATCTTAGAGAATTAAGAAAAAAGACAGGTGGTTTCTTTGGTTCAGGAGAAAGTACAGGTTCTGTAGGTGTTGTAACAGTTAATATGCCAAGAATTGCTTATCTTGCCTCTAACAAAGAAGAATTTTACGAAAGACTAGATAAAGTAATGGATTTGTCAGCTAGATCGCTAAAAGTTAAAAGAGGCGTTATAACAAAACTTCTTGAAGAAGGCTTGTACCCATATACAGCTCGTTATTTAGGCTCATTTGAAAGTCACTTTTCTACAATTGGTCTAGTAGGAATGAATGAAGTAGGACTAAATGCTTCTTGGTTAGGAAGTGATTTGACTAATAAAGAAACACAGGCATTTACTAAAGAAGTATTAAATCATATGAGAGATAGATTGGCAGATTATCAAGAGCAATACGGCGATTTATATAATTTAGAAGCAACTCCTGCTGAATCTACAAGTTATAGACTTGCAAAGCATGATAGAAAACGTTGGCCAGATATTAAAACTGCTGGTGACATGGGAGATACTCCTTATTATACTAACAGCTCTCATCTTCCTGTAGGTTATACAGAAGATATATTTGAAGCTTTAGATGTTCAAGATGAACTTCAAACATTATATACATCAGGAACAGTATTTCATGCATTTATGGGAGAGAAAACTCCAGATTGGCAATCAGCAGCTAAGTTAGTAAAAACCATTGCTGATAATTATAAATTGCCTTACTATACATTATCTCCTACTTACTCAATTTGTAAGAATCATGGTTATCTTGTAGGTGAAGTGTTTGAATGCCCAGATTGCAAGGAAAAAACAGAAGTTTACAGTAGAATAACAGGATATTATAGACCAGTTGGTAACTGGAATGAAGGAAAGAGTCAAGAATACATTAACAGAAAAGAATACGATGTTATGAATACTTCATTAGAAAAATCATCTTCAATAGCTGAAGAAAAAATAACTAATGTAGTGACGATTTCTAAGGATGAAGTTAAGGTTTCTGAACCTTCAACTACTAAGAAGTATTTATTTACAACTAAGACTTGTCCTAATTGTAATATTGCAAAGGAAATTCTTGCTGATGAGAATTACGAGATAATCGATGCAGAAGAAAATCTTGATCTAGTTAGTAAGTTTGGAATTATGCAAGCACCAACGTTAGTTGTTACAGATGGAGAACAATCTTATAAATTCGTTAATGCTTCAAACATTAAAAAATATGTAGATGAAAAATAATATATAAAACTAATTTTGCCGAGACAAAAGTCTCGGCATTTAGTGCTGTAAAAGCTAAAATAGAAAGTATGTAAAAAGTCAAAAAAATTAATAATTAACATAAGAAAGGTAAAGGAATATATGAGTTTAGCAGATAATATATTTATAGATATGTGCAATGATATAATTGAGAATGGATATTCAACAGAAGGCGAAAAAGTTAGACCTAAGTGGGAAGATGGAAGTTTTGCATATACAATCAAAAAGTTTGGAGTTGTAAATAGATATGATTTATCAAAGGAATTTCCTGCAATAACTCTTAGAAAAACCGCGATAAAAAGTTGCGTAGATGAACTTTTATGGATATGGCAAAAGAAATCTAATAATGTAAATGAACTAAGTAGCAAGATCTGGGATAGTTGGGCAGATGAAGATGGATCTATAGGTAAGGCATATGGTTATCAGCTAGGAGTTAAACATAGATATAAAGAAGGAATGATGGATCAAGTAGATAGGGTTATATATGATTTGAAAAATAATCCATATAGTAGAAGAATAATGACAAACATTTATGTACATGAAGATCTTTTTGAGATGAATTTGTATCCTTGTGCTTATAGTGTTACATTTAATTGTACTGGAAATCAAGAAGATGGGTACATATTAAATGCCATATTAAACCAAAGATCACAAGATGTATTAGCAGCAAACAACTGGAACGTGGTGCAATATGCAGTTTTAGTACATATGCTTGCCCAGGTTTGTGGATATAAAGTAGGAGAATTAGTTCACGTTATAGCAGATGCTCATATATATGATAGGCATATTCCTGTTATTAAAGAATTGATCAAAAGACCAACATTTGAGGCTCCTAAATTCTCCTTAAACAAAGAAATAAAAGATTTTTATGATTTTACAGTAGATGATATAATCATAGAAGATTATCAGACAAATCCGCAGGTTAAGAATATCCCTGTAGCAATATAAAAATTAGAAAGGTTATGTGTAATTATTTAAAGATTATTATACATTGGTAGAGACATGAAGCAAATAGTAGCAGTAGATAAAAACTGGGGGATAGGAAAAAATAATAAACTACTCATAAGCATTCCCGCAGACATGAGATTTTTTGTAGAAAAAACAATGAATAAAGTTGTTATTATGGGGAAGAACACTTTAGAGAGTTTTCCTAACAAAAAACCTTTAAGAGATAGAATAAATATCGTAATAGCTTTAGAAAAAGACTATATGGTAAAAGGCGCAACAGTTGTTTATAGTATAGAAGAGGCATTAGAAGAAGCTTCTAAATATAAAAGTGATGACATATTTGTAATAGGTGGTGCAAGCATTTACAAACAGATGTTACCTTATTGTGATACAGCTTATGTTACTTATATTGATTACGAGTATGATGCAGATACCTATTATCCTAATCTTGATAAAGATGAAAGATGGGAAGTGGTAGAAGAAAGTGAAGAAGAAACCTATTTTGACGTGGAATACAACTTTAAAACATACAAAAGATTAAAATAAGAAATTTTAACAAATTTTGTCTTTGTTATTGACATTATAATGAAGAGTTATATACTTAATTTAACAATAAATTGGCTCTAATCTAAGAATATATTTAGAGAATATATTTAGAGAATATATTT
>CAZIGN010000047.1:0-10297 GCA_964538805.1 uncultured Lachnospiraceae bacterium | reverse complement strand
AGAATATATTTAGAGAATATATTTAGAGAATATATTTTTATACATAAAGATTGTTATTAATGAGCCGGAAAGATACGGGTATTTAGAATGCTAAACATCAGATATGAAAAAACAAACACACCAAAAGAAAAACCAGCAAATGATAATCCACTTACATTTGGGACTATATTTACTGACCATATGTTTATTATGAATTATGAAACAAAAAAAGGATGGCATGATGCTAGAATAGTTCCATATCAACCAATAACTCTTGATCCTTCAGCTATGGTATTTCACTATGGACAAGAAATGTTTGAAGGATTAAAAGCTTATAAAACAAAAGAAGGAAAAACTCTTTTATTTAGACCTGATAAGAACATAGAAAGAGCAAATCGTTCAAATGATAGAATTTGTATACCACAAATTAATGAAGAAGACTTCTTAGAGGCTATTAAGGCGGTTGTAAAAGTTGATGAAGACTGGATACCAACAAAGCCAGGGACATCTTTATATATAAGACCTTTTGTTATAGCAGTAGATCCTTTCTTAGGAGTTAGACCTTCTAATACTTATATGTTTATGATAATTTTATCTCCAGTAGGAGCGTACTATCCAGAAGGACTTAATCCTGTTAAGATTTGGATAGAGGATGAATATGTAAGAGCAGTGAAGGGTGGAATTGGCGAAGCAAAGACAGGTGGCAATTATGTTGCAAGCATAAAATCACAAATAAAAGCTCATGACAATGGCTATTCACAGGTATTATGGTTAGATGGAATTGAAAGAAAATACATAGAAGAAGTTGGAGCTATGAACATTTTCTTTAAAATAGATGGAAAGATAGTTACACCTATGTTAAATGGTAGTATTTTATCAGGTGTTACAAGAAACTCAGTTATTAATCTTGCAAAACATTGGGGATTAGAAGTGATTGAAAAAAGAATTTCAATTGATGAAGTTTATGAAGCTTATAAAAGTGGTATGTTAGAAGAAGTTTTTGGCACAGGTACTGCAGCAGTTATATCACCAGTAGGTCAATTAAGATGGGGTGATATAATAATGGATGTAAACGAAGGAAAGATAGGCGAAGTTAGCCAAAAGCTATATGATACAGTAACTGGAATTCAAACAGGAAAAGTTGAAGATGAGTTTGGTTGGACCGTAGAAGTATAAAAAAGATAATAATTATAATTGGAGGAAATTATGGGATTATTTAAAGCAGGTATTGGAGCATTTACAGGAGTTTTAAGTGACCAATGGAGAGAGTATTTTTATTGTGAAGCTCTTCCCGTTGAAGTATTAGTAACAAAAGGCTTTAAAAAAAAGAATGGAAAAAGTTCTAATAACAAAGGACAAGATAATATTATATCTAATGGTTCTATAATAGCAGTAAATGAAGGTCAATGTATGATTATTGTTGACCAAGGAAAGATTGTAGAAGTATGTGCAGAACCTGGTGAGTTTGTATTTGATTCTTCAACAGAACCAAGCATATTTGCAGGTGGTTTTGGAAAAGCTCTAAATGATTCTTTTTTAACAATGGCAAAAAGATTTACCATGGCGGGTGATACAGGTAAAGATCAAAGGGTTTATTTTTTTAATGCAAAAGAGATATATGGTAACAAATACGGAACTCCTAATCCTGTGCCATTTAGAGTTGTAGATACTAATATTGGTCTTGATGTTGATATTGCTATTCGTTGTCATGGTGAGTATTCTTATAAAATAACTAATCCTATATTGTTTTATACAAATGTTTGTGGGAATGTAGAAGGTAATTTTACAAGAGAAAATATTGATAGTCAGTTAAAATCAGAACTAATGACAGCACTTCAACCAACATTTGCAAAGATTTCTGCAATGGGAATAAGATATAGTGCGCTTCCAGGGCATACTCAGGAGATTGCGAATGTATTAAATGATATATTAAGCGAAAAGTGGGCACAAAATAGAGGAATAGAAGTAGCGGTATTTGGAGTTAGTTCAGTAACAGCAAGTCCAGAAGATGAGAATATGATAAAAGAGTTGCAAAAAAGTGCAGTTCTTAGAAATCCGAATATGGCAGCAGCAGTGCTTGCGGGAGCACAAGCTGAAGCAATGAAAAGTGCAGCAGCTAATGAATCAGCAGGTCCTATGATGGCATTTGCAGGTCTTAATATGGCAAATAGTAGTGGTGGAATGAATGCAGGAAATCTTTTTAATATGAATCAAGGTGGAGAAGCTAATAATTCTAACAATAATTATAACCAAGCTTACAAAACAAGTTCAAATGGTGGTTTTGACAATTGGACTTGCAGTTGTGGTGCAGTTAATACAGGAAAGTTTTGTACAGAATGTGCAAAGCCTAAGCCAGGAGAAATAAATGGATGGACCTGTAGTTGTGGCGCCATCAACAAAGGTAAATTTTGCGCTGAGTGCGGAAGCAAAAAACCAGCAGATGAGTTACTATACAAATGTGATAAATGCGGATGGGAACCAGAAGATCCTAAAAACCCTCCTAGATTTTGCCCTGAATGTGGGGATGTTTTTGATGATAATGATGTTAAAAAATAATGTTATTAAATATTAAATAAGAGGGAAAAATGGATAACAATATTAATCAAGTATTTACAAAAGAAGAAACGGATAAAAAATGTCCTAATTGTGCTGCGGTAATGGATTTTGATCCTACTACTGGTGGTCTTTTATGCGCCTATTGTGGATTTAGTAAAGAAGTAGAATCAAAAGAAGAAATACAAGCGGCTGCAGAGCTTGATTTTAATCAAGCTGAGAACTTTGAAAATTGCAATTGGGGTGAAGGTAAGAAAAATGTAATATGTAAGTCTTGTGGAGCAGAATCAATATACGATGAATTAGAAGTTGCAAATGAATGTCCTTATTGTGGTTCTAATCAAGTCATGGAAGCATTTGCACATAATACTATAGCACCTGGTGGAGTTTGCCCATTTGCTATAGACAAAAAAAGTGCAGGTTCAAGATTTAAAGATTGGATAAAAAGAAAAATATTTTGCCCTAGTGAAGTAAAAAAGAATGCTAAACCAGATAAATTCAAAGGAATGTATGTTCCTTATTGGACATTTGATACAACAACAGTTACTGATTATACAGCAAAATATGGCAGAACAAGAACCGTAAGGGATTCAAAAGGTAATACAAGAACAGTGACTGATTGGCATAAAACTAGCGGTAGATATGAAGAATTCATAAATGATCAATTAGTTCTTGGAAGTGATAGGCATAATGAGACTGAATTTAAAAAGATAGAACCTTTTGATACAGAGTCAAATGTTTCATACAAGCCAGAGTACATAGCAGGTTTTGTAGCAGAAAGATATTCAGTAGGATTAAAAGCTGCTTGGGAAAAGGCAAAAGGTTTTATAAAAAAATATCTTACAAGAAGAATTGAATATACAATAAAAGAAAATAATAATGCAGATAAGGTTGGCAATTTAGTTACGAATACAGTGTTTTATAATGTAACATACAAATATCTGATGTTGCCAATATGGATCTCTTCTTTTCAATACAAAGGAAAAACCTATCAATTCTTAGTTAATGGTCAAACAGGAAAAGTTGGTGGAAAAACACCTATTTCCCCACTTAGAGTAGCAATAGCCATTTTTCTAGGGGTTATAGTAATTGGAACTATATATTATTTTGGTTACTATTATTAATAAAATACTAAAAAAATGATTGCTAAAAACTCTCACAATAAGAAAGGATACAAAATGAACGTACTAGATAATTTTTCACTAAAAGGTAAGATAGCATTAATAACAGGAGCTTCATATGGAATAGGTTATGCAATTGCAAAATCATATGCAAAAGCAGGAGCAACCATCGTATTTAACGATATTAAAAAAGATATAGTTGATAAGGCTATGCTAGATTATAAAAATGATGGAATAGAAGCAATAGGTTATGTTTGTGATGTTACAAATGAGAGTGAAGTTACAAAGATGGTAGAAGATATAGAAAAAAATGTAGGTATTATAGATGTATTAGTTAATAATGCTGGAATAATAAAAAGAATCCCAATGTGTGAGATGACAGCAGATGAATTTAGGCAAGTTATAGATGTTGATTTGAACGCACCATTTATAATGTCAAAAGCAGTTATTCCTTCAATGATTAAAAAAGGAAAAGGAAAGATAATCAATATCTGTTCAATGATGAGTGAACTTGGAAGAGAAACTGTATCTGCATATGCAGCAGCTAAAGGTGGATTAAAGATGCTTACAAAAAACATTGCTTCTGAATATGGTGAATTTAATATTCAATGTAATGGAATAGGACCAGGTTATATAGCTACACCTCAAACAGCGCCACTTAGAGAAGAAGGACATCCATTTAACAGTTTTATATTATCAAAAACTCCAGCAAATAGATGGGGAACACCAGAAGACCTAATGGGACCAGCTATATTTTTGGCATCAGATGCATCAGATTTTGTGAACGGACATGTACTTTATGTAGATGGTGGAATATTAGCTTATATTGGTAAAATGCCCCAATAATACATAGATAATTAATTATTATCAATTTTTATAGAAAGGCAATGCATTTATGAAATCTAAAAAAGACATACTTATGGCAGTAATATTTACCATATTTACTTGTGTATTTTTGTTTTTAATAACAGGTAAAAGTAACGCCTTTAATAAAGAAATAGAAAGTCTTAAAGAGGATATTGATAGTAATGAAGAAAGCATTGGTAATATTAAAGATACTATTGATAACCTAGAAGATGAAAAACTTGACCTTATTACTTACCTTGAGAACTTAAATGCAAAAAAAGATGCTATTTCAAATGAAATTGTTAGTGTTAATAAGGAAATATCAACAAAGGAAAATGAATTATTATTATTAAATGAACAAATAGAAGTCAATAATAATGAGATTAATAAACAATACGAAGATATGAAAAAAAGAATTCAATACATGTATGAAAATGATGATGTTGATTATCTTAAATTGTTTTTATCTGCTTCTTCTATATCAGATTTTATGAATAGAACAGAGTACGTTAATAAAATACTAGATTATGACAGATTGATGCTTGTTAAATATAAAGAAAACCTTGAAAACATAGTCTTGTTAAAAGAAAATAATCAAATAGAACAAAACAAATTACTAACGCTTAAGGATAGTCTGCATGAAAAAGAAAGTTCATTAGAAAAGCTTTCAGCCGATTCTCTTTTAAAGATAAGAAATAGTGAAAAAGAAATAGATGCGGCAATTGAAAAAGCGCTCGAATATGAAAAAATAATAGAAGAAAAAAAGAATTCTATTGAAGCTCTTGAAGAAGAAAGTAGAAGACTTGAAGCAGAAAACAATAATCAGCCACAGCAAAATGAAATCCAGTATGTAATATCAACGCAAGAATATAAGGAAGAAGAAGGCGATTTGTTAAAACTTGCAGCAATTATTCAAGCAGAAGCAGGTGGCGAGTCTTATGAAGGCCAACTTGCAGTTGGAACTGTTGTTATGAATAGAGTAGCTAGTAATAAATATTCTTCTAATATAACAGGAGTTTTATATCAACCTTATCAATTTTCACCAGTCCAAAGCGGAAGATTTGAACTAATCTTAGCAAAGGGACCAAATGAATCATGTATAAAAGCAGCTAAAGAAACCTTATATGATAAAGTCAGACTAGGTCCTTGGTTGTATTTTAGAACTCCTAATGGTATAGTACAAGGAATTGTTATTGGTAATCATGTATTTTATGGTTCCTTATATTAAATAAAATTTAGTGAATATTTATGCAAAAAGTAGTTGCTTTATCCACCATACTAATGTATAATTTTATCAATTTGAGGTAAAGACGCCATCAAACTTAAGTTTTTGGCGTCTTTTTTTAAAAAAATAGTAGTTTTACAAATAAGACTACGGATTGGAGTACATATGAAAGCATTTTTAATTTTAGAAGATGGTCAAGTCTATGAAGGGTATTCAATTGGAGCTAAGAAAGAGGTTATTAGCGAAATAGTATTTAATACTTCTATGACAGGATATTTAGAAGTATTAACTGATCCATCTTATGCAGGACAAGCCGTTGCTATGACTTATCCTTTAATTGGTAATTACGGTATTTGTTTAGAAGATATAGAATCAAATAGACCTTGGGTAGACGGTTATATTGTTCGTGAACTGTCGCCCATTTTTTCAAATTTCAGAGCAGAAGGTTCTATAGAAGACTATTTAATAAAGTACGATATACCAGGAATAGCAGGTATTGATACTAGAGCTTTGACAAAAGTACTTCGTAATGAAGGAACAATGAATGGAATGATTACAACAAATGAAGCTTACAATATCGAAGAAGTAATTACAAAGTTAAAAGCTTTCAAAGCAGAAAAAGTAGTTGAAAGAGTAACAAGACAAGATATTAAAAACATTAAGGGAGATGGATTTAAGGTTGCATTACTAGACTTTGGTGCTAAAGAAAACATTGCAAAGAGCCTTAATCAATTAGGCTGTGATGTAACAATTTATCCAGCATTAACAAAGGCAGAAGATATAATAAAATCAAATCCAGAAGGTATCATGCTATCAAATGGACCTGGAGATCCTAAAGAATGTACATTTATAATAGAAGAGCTTAAAAAACTATATAATAGCGATATACCAATATTTGGAATATGCTTAGGTCATCAATTAATGGCTTTAGCAACAGGTGCAGATACTCACAAGATGAAGTACGGACATAGAGGTGGCAATCATCCTGTTAAAGACTTAGTAAGTAAAAGAGTTTATATTTCATCACAAAATCATGGTTATGTTGTTGATGAAAAAACAATAGACAAAGATATTGCAACAGTAAGATTTGTCAATGTAAACGATAACACATTAGAAGGTCTTACATATAATAATAAAGACATTTTTACTGTGCAGTTTCACCCTGAAGCTTGCCCAGGCCCAATGGATTCAGGAGTTTTATTCTTAGAATTCTTAAAGATGATGGAAAACAGGAGGAAGAAAAATGCCTAGAGATTATTCGATAAAAAAAGTACTTGTTATAGGATCGGGTCCTATTGTTATAGGTCAAGCTGCAGAATTTGATTACGCAGGAACACAAGCTTGCCGCTCACTTAGAGAAGAAGGAATAGAAGTTATATTAGTAAACTCTAATCCAGCTACGATAATGACAGACAAAGATATAGCAGATAAAGTTTATATTGAACCACTTGCAATTCCAGTTTTAGAAAAGATTTTACTAGAAGAAAGACCAGATAGCGTACTTCCAACATTAGGTGGACAGGCAGCACTTAATCTGGCAATGGAATTAGACGAATCAGGATTTCTTAAAAAACATGGAATTAGAATGATTGGTACTACTTCAGAGACTATAAAAAAAGCAGAAGACAGACTTGAATTTAAAGAAACAATGGAAAAGATTAATGAGCCTTGTGCTCCATCTTTAGTTGTTGAAAATGTAGAAGACGGAATAAGATTCGCAAATGAAATCGGATATCCAGTAGTTTTAAGACCAGCTTATACCCTTGGTGGAAGTGGCGGTGGAATTGCAGACAATCAAGTTCAATTAGTGGACATATTAACAAACGGACTTCGTCTTAGTCGTGTAGGTCAAGTACTTGTTGAAAGATGTATATCTGGATGGAAGGAAGTTGAATATGAAGTAATGCGTGATGGTATTGGAAACTGTATTACAGTATGTAACATGGAAAACATTGATCCAGTAGGAGTACATACAGGTGATAGTATAGTTGTTGCTCCATCACAAACATTAGGTGATAAAGAGTACCAAATGTTAAGAACTTCAGCACTTAATATAATAACAGAACTTAAGATAACTGGAGGATGTAATGTTCAGTATGCGCTTCATCCTGATAGTTTTGAATATTGTGTAATAGAAGTAAATCCAAGAGTTAGTAGATCATCTGCACTAGCATCAAAGGCAACAGGATATCCAATTGCTAAAGTTGCTGCTAAGATAGCTGTAGGATATACATTAGATGAAATTCAAAATGCAATTACTAAAAAAACTTATGCTTCATTTGAGCCAACCCTTGATTACTGTGTAGTAAAATTACCAAGACTTCCTTTTGATAAGTTTATTCATGCAAAAAGATCACTCGGTACACAAATGAAAGCAACTGGAGAAGTTATGAGTATTTGTACTAACTTTGAAGGTGCGCTAATGAAGGCGATACGTTCTCTTGAACAAAATGTTACTAGCTTAATGGAATATGGTTTTAATGAATTATCAGATGAAGAACTAAAAGATCAATTAGCAGTAATTGATGATAGAAGAATATGGGGAATTGCCGAAGCACTAAGACGTGGTATGACATACGAATCAATTCATGAAATAACAAAGATTGATTTTTGGTTTATCAACAAACTTGATAACATTATAAAGATGGAAAAGAGTTTGGCTAATGAAAAACTAACACTTGATCTTTTAAAGAAGGCTAAAAGCTATGAGTTCCCTGATAAATTAATAGCAAAATTAAATGGCAAAACAGAAGATTTTGTAAAAACTTATAGAAAAGAAAATGGTATAGTAGCAGCTTATAAAATGGTTGATACTTGTGCAGCAGAATTTGAAGCATCAACACCATATTATTACTCATGTTATGGTAGTGAAAATGAAGTTATAAAAACTAACCCGCCTAAAAAAGTATTAGTTTTAGGTTCTGGTCCGATAAGAATAGGTCAAGGTATTGAATTTGACTATTGTTCAGTGCATTGTACATGGGCGTTTAAAGAAGCTGGTTATGAAACTATTATAATAAATAATAATCCTGAAACAGTAAGTACAGACTTTGATATAGCAGACAAGCTTTACTTTGAACCATTGACACCAGAAGACGTAGAAAGCATTGTTGATATAGAAAAACCAGATGGCGCAGTAGTACAATTTGGTGGTCAGACAGCAATTAAACTTACTGAAAGTTTGATAAAAATGGGAGTACCAATATTAGGTACAAAAGCAGAAGATGTAGATGCAGCAGAAGATAGAGAATTATTTGATCAAATTCTTGAAAAATGTGAAATTCCAAGACCAGCAGGAAAGACAGTATACACAACGCAAGAAGCTATAAAAGCAGCTAATGAGCTTGGATATCCGGTACTTGTAAGACCATCTTATGTACTTGGTGGACAAGGAATGCAGATAGCTATTTCTGATGAAGAGATTGAGATATTCATGGAAATTATCAACCAAATAGCTCAAGAACATCCTATATTAGTTGATAAATATTTAGTAGGAAAAGAAGTTGAAGTAGATGCAGTCTGCGATGGAGAAGACATATTAATTCCAGGAATCATGGAACATATTGAAAGAGCTGGTGTTCACTCAGGTGACTCAATATCAGTTTATCCTGCACAAAGTTTTTCGCAAGATGTAATCGATACAATTGAAGAGTATACAAGAAGACTTGCAAAAGGTCTTAATGTTAAAGGTTTGATAAACATTCAGTTTATCGTAGCTAATGATGGTGTATATGTAATAGAAGTTAACCCACGTTCAAGCAGAACTGTTCCTTATATAAGTAAAGTTACAGGAATACCAATTGTTAAGATTGCAACAAATGCAATTATTGGAAATTCAATAAAAAGCCAAGGTTATGAACCAGGCCTTCAAAAGAATGCTGATTATATAGCTATTAAAATGCCTGTATTCTCATTCGAAAAAATTAGAGGAGCGGATATAAGCTTAGGCCCTGAAATGAAGTCTACTGGAGAATGTTTAGGAATAGCAAAGACATTTGATGAAGCTCTCTACAAAGCATTTTTAGGTGCAGGTGTCAACCTTCCAAAGAATAACAAGATGATAATAACTGTTAATGATGCAGATAAAAAAGAGATTGTTCCAATCGCTAAGAGATTTGCAGATCTAGGATATGAGATTTATTCAACTAGAAGAACAGCAGAAGTTCTTAATGAGAATGGTGTAAAAGCAATCAAGGTAAATAGTATTTCTCAAGAGTCACCAACGATTATTGATCTTTTACTTGAGCATAAAATAGATATTGTTATTGATACACCAACCCAAGGTAGAGACAAAACAAGAGATGGTTTCTTAATTAGAAGAACTGCTATCGAAACTGGAGTTAATTGCTTTACTTCTCTTGATACAGCACAAGCATTAGTACTTAGCTTAGAGAATAACAAAAAAGAAAATCTTTCTATAATTAATATAGCTGAGGTAAAAACAAGATAGTACTTATATAAAATATTAATCATCAATTATTGTTTTATTAAATAACTATAAAGTCTATTGACTTAAGCTATAAATTACATAATAATTAATAATACCCTATTATTCTAGGGTATTATTTTTTTG
>CAZIGN010000046.1:12320-13561 GCA_964538805.1 uncultured Lachnospiraceae bacterium | reverse complement strand
AGTTGTTGTTTCTTCTACAGTTGTTGTTTCTTCTACAACAGTTGTTTCTTCTGCAGTAGTTTCTTCTGATTGTTCTACTACATTACCATCCTTATCTATCTCTTCCATCCTTACCATCTGTATTATAAGTCTCTTATCATCTTCTTTTGTACAAGTTGATATAGTTATAATCTTATCATTTGCTGTTAATTCTCTAACTGATGATATGTTCCTGATCGATAAATCTCTATGTTTGTTAAGATATTCTAAATATTCTTCATCTGATGCAAAACTAACATTATAAGCATCACTTCCTGCTGCATCAGTTTTAAATATAGAATATACATAATATCTATATTGTTTATGCCCTACATATATATCAAAATATGGATGAGATTTGTAAAATCCTGAATCATAATAATAATTTCTAAGTGGTCCAAACATTGTTAGATTCTTCATGTTATGTCCATAAACTATGGCATTTTTAGACTCTAGACCTTCAGTACATCTGTAATCAACAAATATAGAACCTGCAATTGCCCACTTTCTATATATTGTTCTGTTTAGATAATAACTGTTATCATCCGACTGCAAAATTGGATATGAAATGTCCGTACCTTGAAGAATTATATATCCTAGTGCGTCAGCATTTATCTTTAAGAGTTTATCATAATCCCATACAAACTTTTCCTTATTAGGATTCTTTATTGTAATAACATTACCATCTGCATCAATATAAGTTTCAGTTTCATTTTCTGTTGGCTCTAAAAAAAGCTCATTAATACTATCATAAGCTTCTCCTGATTCTTGGTAGCTTAGATATATTGAAGTTAATTGATATGAAGAATATGTAAATATTACTAAAGATGCAATCATTATAGCACGTCTAATATTATTCTTCGTTCTATATGAAAGTTTTGAAGCTCTATTTTTTATATTCTCTTTAAAATTTCCTTTTTTTTCAAGTTTTTTAGCAATCATTCTTTCTTCTTGGGTACCAATGTCTATAAATTCTATCTGCGCATCTTCTATGTCTTCATCAATCATAGATTCAATTTCTTTATCTAGATGCAATTTCGATTTATCGTCTAACTCTTTCAACTCTATAGTTTCATCATTGTTTTCTAACATATTATCATTTATACCATTGTTTTCATATTTATTTGTTTCTGTATCATTGTTTTTTTCATTATTAGGATTTGTTACTATATCAGTATTAGATTCTTTAATATTTGCTTCTTTATCATTAGTTGCTTCTTTAT
>CAZIGN010000046.1:0-12220 GCA_964538805.1 uncultured Lachnospiraceae bacterium | reverse complement strand
ATTAGTTGCTTCTTTATCATTAGTTTTAATGTTGTTATCTTTTTCAGACATAAGCAAATCACCCTTTTCCCATTCTCACTGTTTTTCTTGCCAATCATTACCTATCTTATAAAACTAAATATTTTTCACGATTATATCATATATACAAATTAATATCAATAAAGCCGAGTGCCATGCACTCAGCTTTATTCTTATAATTTTCTTTGTTATTTACTAGATAATTTGTCTAATATAGCTAAAACTATGCTTTATTTATTGAACCGAAAAGTTCCATTTTTTCTTTTACTGTAGCTTTAATTGCTTCAAATCCTGGAGCAAGTATCTTTCTTGGATCGAAACCTTTTCCAACTAGATCTTTACCTTCTTCGATATATTTTCTTGTTGCAGCTGCAAATGTTAATTGACATTCTGTATTAACATTAATCTTAGCAACTCCAAACGAAATAGCTTTTTTGATCATATCTTCTGGAATACCAGTTCCACCATGTAATACTAATGGCATATCACCAGTTTTGCCTTTGATTGCTTCAAGAGTTTCAAAGCTTAACCCTTCCCAGTTTTCTGGATATTTACCATGGATATTACCGATTCCTGCTGCTAACATGTCAACACCTAAATCAGCTACTAACTTACATTCATCAGGATCAGCACATTCGCCTTTACCAATAACTCCATCTTCTTCACCACCAATAGAACCAACTTCTGCTTCTAAAGACATACCTTTTTCTTTAACAACATTAACTAATTCTTTAGTTTTTGCAATGTTTTCTTCGATTGAATAGTGAGATCCATCAAACATAATTGAAGAAAATCCTGCTTCGATACATTCATAGCATTGATCATATGTTCCGTGATCTAAGTGCAATGCAACTGGTACAGTTATCTTTAAGTCTTCAATCATAGCTTTAACCATACTTGCTACTGTCTTAAATCCTGACATGTATTTTCCAGCACCTGCTGAAACACCAAGAATAACAGGAGAGTTATTCTCTTGTGCAGTTAATAAAACTGCCTTTGTCCATTCAAGATTGTTGATGTTAAATTGCCCTACTGCGTACTTACCGTCTCTTGCTTTTTCAAGCATTTCTTTAGCTGTTACTAACATATAAAATCCTCCATATACTTATAATTTCATAAAAACCACATGATTAGTCTTAATTATAACCTATTTTTTTTATGAATACAAGACAACTTAATCTTATCTTTGAACTTTAATTCAGGAAAAACTTTTTTCAGCACTTCAAGCTTAAACTCTCTTATTTTCAATTGCTTTTCTTCTTTTATAATGTGTTTAGAATATAATGTTTCTTGAATAATATAAAACAACTCTTCAATATCATAGGAGCTTTTTTTATCATTTTTTTCGTACATTTTTCCACTTTCAATAAATAGCAGTTCAGAAATATTTTTTAGTTCATCTAAGTGACAAAATTTTTCAACTTTCAAATTCTTAATTCTTGCATAATATTCTAAAAGATATTTTATCTCTAAATAATCTTTTTTTATTAGTATTTTAAAATCTTTTGTCTTATCCTTTTTTAGTTTCTTATAGATGATTTTATTGATTTGTTTGTTTATTTGTCTATAACTCAAAAACAGGATTAGTATAATTGCTATTACTAAAAGAATTATCTTAATTATATTTAATAATATCTTTAATATATCTAAAATTTTACTTCCTTCTTCTTTTATATTTTGATCACTTTCTTCTTTATCAACAATATTCTCATTAGTTTCTTTTTGTTCTTCTTGTGTTACTTTTTGAGTTTCCCCTTGTTCTTCTTTATCATTTGGTTTTGTTTGAGGCTCGCTTGAACTTGGCTCTTTTTGCTCTTCATTATCTTTTCCTATATAAGTAAGTGTTGTTTCTACAGGTACCCAGCCAATTCCAGGTTCATAAACTTCCACCCAAGCGTGGGCATTTTTACTTTTAACAATATTATTTTTTCCACCTTTTAGATCAACCAAATAACCTTCTACATATCGTGCTGGTATACCCATTTTTCTAAATATCATAGTAGATGCACTTGCAAAATGCATACAATAGCCCTTCTTTGTGTCAAATAAGAACTTATCTATAAAATCTTCTCCTTCTTCAAGCTTTCCAGGTTTTAATGTATACGTATATTGTTTGTTATAAAAAGCCAAAACATAGTCAATAAACGGCTTTATTCCTATTTTTTTATGCAAATCTTTATCTTTACCTGGATAATACTTTTCTCCTTCATACTCTATAACTACTTCTTCAAATACTTTTTCAAAATATTCTGATACAAATGAATCTAAGTAATTATCATATACATATTTTTCGTATAAATCCATTTTTTTAATCAGACTTTCATCTTTTATATATTCACTTATTTCATAATCTTTTTTATAAAGATTCTTTTCATCGTAGATAAAAGTATCATATTTCTTTTCGTAATTATTTGTAGCTATAGACAATTCATCATCATATGGATTGTCTAATTGCTTTATCTTTATGTAGTAGGGATAATAATCATATTTTATATCCAAACTTAAATTATTAAGACTTACTTGGTTTTTAATATACTTTAATTCTTTTGGTGCATCTTCATTGTTATAAAGCCCTTGAAATATATTAAAACTCATATTGTGAATATCAGTTAGATTGATAGAATCTTCTTTGTTGCTAAGGTACTCATTTATATTACTTCTATCTGTTTTTTCCCATCTATCACCCTTGTAATTTGAAGCAATAAATGCCCTTATATAGAACTTAGAATGGTTCTCTTTTGAATAAACGTTTATTACATCTTCATCCCCTAATAAAACCTCATCAACAAGTCCAAGATAACCCTCACTTACTCCTAATTCACCAGTAATTTCGGTTTCTCCCTGAAATAGTTCTTTAATATTCTTGGCTAGTTTTTGTATGTTCTCCGGATTAACAACCTTTGTAACCTTTGAATTCAATGTATCAAAGAGCTTTAATCTATTGTTGAAGAAAGGATATATTCCTCCAAGGACAATTGAAAAAACCAGTATTATAACAACGCTTCTAAAAAAAATCTTATTTTCGTCTTTTTTATCAGACAATACTATAGTTGTTCTTTCAACAGAAAACAAGTATGAATAGATAAGTATAATTAGCCAATATCCTACTAACAAAGATAAAATCATAGCCGAAGGCATTGTCCTAATAATAAAGCACCACACAAGAAATGGCGAAAAAATAACTACTAATACTGATGGGTTAATTCTTTTTCGGCAAGTGGTTAATATCAATGAAAATATTAGCATAAGAACTATGACTATTAACAATAGAAGAGTTTTCGCTTCCGGTTCATAATAAGAGTGCGCAAAACTAACTATTATTTGCAAATACTCAAAATGATTATCTAATAATTTATAAACTTCGTTTGAGATTTTTTCAAAATTGCTAAGAATCAATATTATTGGCGTTATTAAAAACACTAAATTTGATATAAACGGTTTTTTCGTAATTTTAACAATTAAAAAATCAACAACAATTAAAGATATTGAAATCAGAATAATCTCTGCTATATAGTCTTTTATTGCTAAATTCCTAAAATCACCTATTCTTGCATTACTAAGAAGTACTTCTCTCGTTGTTACATACACATAATATCCGAGATTAAAAAGCACTAGTGGTAAGGCTAGATTTATTATTCTAAATAAAATATCACTTATATTATTACTATCTCTCTTATACATTCATCTTCCCCTACCTTAACATCGATTACTTCTAAATCTAAGCTTTGAGCAGATGCTATAAAATCAATATCTTCATCTCTTTGCCCTGATAAAACACAAGTGATTATACTGTTTTTTCTTGCATTTCTAAGCTCTTGTGTAATAAGATAATCTTTTCTTAGTGTAAAATATATCATTCTGCCAAACTTTTCTTTTTCAAAATTGTAACTTCTCAATGCTATCTCGTCTGTGTCTATTGCTTCTTTAAACATCATCTCCATAGTATTAATAATATCCTCAAAGGTATTAATCTGCTTCATGAAAATCTTTGCAGAATTTGCAACTATAAACCCCCAAGTAAACGTTATGTTGTTTTCTAGCAAGGCAAACGCTAAATCAAGTTGAAACTTGAACAATTCATTATCTTCTTCTCTACTAAAATAACCATCACTTATACTTCTAAATTCGTTTAATATTATTAAGCCATCAACAATTTGCTTTGAATATTCTTTTACCATCAATTCATCATTTTTAAAACTTAGTTTCCAGTGTATTTTTTTTAGATTGTCACCTTCTAAATAACCTCTAATATTCGCAATCTCTTCAGAGTAATTTGTCTTAGCTGTTTCCGAATAATTATCACTTTCTTCTAGTTCATTATGATTATTTTTTTTGATTTGTAGTCGAACACGAGAAAGTTTTGGTAATACACTGATTTTTATACTTTTATCTAATGGATATTTGCATGAGGCAAGTCTTAAAAAATCAAAAACTTTCACATCATTCATTTTAATTGTAACACTTCCGCAGCTATCACTTATATAACCTAGTTCAAACTCTTTTTTGGTGTTATTTAATATATTAAAGTATAACTTTTCATCTTCTTTTTTTCTAGTAAGATTATGGATAAAACTCAAACTAGAAAACGCTTTAATAAATGGTATTCTAGAGTCATTAATTATTGTAACTGTAAATTTTATCTCTTCGTTAACGTGTGTGAATCGTTTTGATGAAGCAACTTTAAAATTCAAATACCAGAAATTAATTCTAAGCAAAATGTAAGAAATCACAGGAAAGAGTATTAAAAACACTAGTATTATTTGTATGATAGGATCTTTGTATAATGACGTTATTATTAACCAAAATAAAAAAAACAACAAATAAACTATTCTATTTTTTAACATTTCGCCTCCTTTTTATACTATACTCTTTGTTCATTAATTGCTACTGAATCTAAAATGTTAAAAAGTATATTTTCTATCGATAGATTCTGACTTCTAGCAATCGAGGATAATATCACTCTATGAGAAACCACCTCTATAAAACAATATTTTATATCTTCAGGAACCACAAAATCTCTTTCATTTAAAAAAGCGATAGCCTTTGCCATTCTTACTATAGCGATACTTCCTCTTGGACTTACCCCTAATTGAAAAAATTTATTTTCTCTGGTTTTTGAAACCAGCTTTACTACATACTGCAATATATCTTCATGGACATAAACAGACTCCACTTCTTTTTGCATTTCTAGTAAAATAGATTTATCTGCAACTTTTACAACTTCTTCTAACTTTGTACTAGCATGTTTTTGTAAAAGCATTTTTATTTCACTTTCTTCGTTTGGGTAACCTAAACTTATCTTAATCATAAATCTATCTAATTGAGACTCAGGTAAGAGTGTTGTACCTATGGAACCTACAGGATTTTGAGTTGCAATAACATTAAATGGTTTTTCTATTTCCCTTGTAACACCATCAACTGTAACTTTTCCTTCTTCCATAGCCTCTAGTAGTGCCGACTGAGTTTTTGAAGATGTTCTATTAATTTCATCTGCTAAAAACAAATTAGCCATTATTGCACCTTCTTTGAATTCAAAGCTATCTTTTTCTTTTCTATAGACTGTAAAACCTGTAATGTCTGATGGCATTATGTCGGGCGTAAACTGCATTCTAGAATATTTTAGGTTCATCGCTTTTGAAAATGATATTGCCAAGCTAGTCTTTCCTACCCCTGGTATATCATCTATTAGAATGTGCCCCCTAGCTAGGATTGCTGCCATTATTTTTTGTACTTCGTTTTCTTTTCCTAATATAACTTTATTTACTTGTTTTATTACTTCTTGCGACACTTCATATATTCCCTTTGTCATTTACTTTCTCCAATCCAAAATGTTCTATAATCATACTTTGATTATAAAGGTTGCAGGATTTATTTTCAACACAGATATTTCATTTGCCTTATATATTTTTTTATCATATAATAAATTAAATTAAGGAAATAAAGAAAGTTGAGGTTTACACTTGGATAACAATATAAAAAATAATCATTTTTCAATCGAAGATTTAGATTTTCGCGAATTAACCGATAGTGAATTGCACTATATAACAAAAGAAAAATTCAAAAGCATCAAAAAAAGTTTGATTATCAATTTCATTCGCGGTTTACTAATAACTATTGTATTGTCAAGCATTCAGATAATCTCTATATACAAAAAGCACACCACCGACTATTTGATCAACATTACCTTGATATTCTTTTCAATATTTCTTTTGTATATGCTTATAATAATTGCTGTTACAACCTTTAAATACTACTCAATAAAGTACAATTCTCAAATCAAGATATTAGAAGCTGTACTAGTTAAAAAGTATAGCGTTAAAGGAAAACGAGATATTTTATCTACTAGTTCAAGTAATCAAACTGGTAATATGGTAATATTTAAATGTGACAAAGGTAATTGTACCACTGCAATTAAACTTAACTCCTACTCTTCTTTTTTAGAATTAGAAGTCGGTGATAATCTATACATAGAAAAAGTTCTAGATTTTGGTGAAGCAAAATACAATGCTTATAAAAAACAAAAGTAAAAATAAACCTTATTATACAAAAACATCTGCAACTGTTAGGAGTCGGTTCATACTCCTTACTGTTGCAGATGTTTTTATTTACACTTAATTTATTTAATTTGTTTGTTTTGATTGTTTTGATTAGTTTGATTGTTTTTACCAAAAATTATTACAAAAATCGCAAATGCGATAAACAATCCATAAAAATAAAATTTATTCTCTCTATCATTGGTGTCTGCTGCATCTTCATATATTGGTTCATCCATAGGATATTCTTGTTCAAATGCTAGTGTCTCTATATTAGAAAAAAGACAGGTTTCTTCTTCATATTTACCTGGTTGCAAAAACATTTGAGTTGATGCTTCTAACCTCAAAGTCACGTCATCCATATTTTCAACAATTGTCACTTCTTCTATCGTCGCTTTCTCTTTTGCAGAAGTTTCTTCAATTATTTCGTCTTTAGGCAAAGTCTCAATTTCATCAACAATTGTTGGTTTTTCGGTAGTTTCTTCTTCATTTGGTGGTAATACAACCACTTTTTCTTCCCAATTTGCAATCAATATTAAATTACCATAACTTCCTGGTTTAATATCTTCAACCGCTTGCCCTGTTATAGTCTCCCAGCCTAAGAATTTAATATTTTCTTTAGTTGCTGGTAATATGTCAAAACCGTCTGTAATTGTATAAGTTGTTTTGTTATCTGGGTCATTTATTCCTTTATTTAGTACATAACTAATACTATAAGTTATTTTTTCAAAAGTTGCACTCACTAGCACATCACTTTCTGGCATAAAGAATTTATAGGTATTTTCATTAGCAATAAAATCTGATGCCGGCATATTAACATTAATACCACCGTCTCTTAAATTATCTAATGATGAAGCTGGAACAATCTGATCAATAGCTCCTTCACTTTTACAGTCTATAGATACTAATCTATAACCCTTTTCCGGTTCAACTATTAAAGTAACTGCCTCTCCTTTTTCTAACAAAGTCACTTTATCGGCTTTTACAACACCATTTTTAATATTAGTATCTAGTATAACACTATATTTTATCACTTCTGGTTCTATTGCATCTGGATCTTTTTCATAAAGTGCCTTAATTGTTAAGTTCGAACTTATATTATTATAACTTTTATCCCATCCTACAAACAAATATCCTTCTCTAAAAGGGTTGCTAGGAGCAACAGCAGCATTCCCCGCTTCAACTGTTTGACTTTTTATAAATGTATCATCATAATCCACAAAAGTTATATTATATACTTGTTTTGTCCATCTTGCGGTAAGACTAAAATCTCCCGTACTACCTTTTGTTATAGTATATACCTGATTACCAATCTCATTAAACCATCCTATAAATTCATATCCTGTAACTACTGGTTCTAAAAACTCCCATTCTGTTCTAGCTGTATATTTTATTGGATTATTATGAAACACACCAAAATCATTTTTATATGTTATGTTATATTCAGGCAAGTAAAAAATCGCACCTATTTTTATATCACTATCAGGCATCTGAAACTTATATCCAAAACCTTCGTCTATCAGATATACAATTTTTCCTTTATTATCGATATAAAATACCGATTCAATTATATAATCTGCATTTGCTTCTACATCAACTGTTATCTGTGTACCATATTGGGCTTCATTAGAATTAATACGATTCTCATCAGCTTCTAATTCATATTCTATTAAACCATTTTCTACATCCGAAACATCAATCTTATACCAAATTCTTTCGCTAGCAGGAAGGTAAAAATACAAATTAGTATTAACATTTGTAGATATATTAGAGTCAAAACTCTGATGGCCATTGCCTTTGTAATCATAATATGTAACCAAATCAAGAAGTTGAACGGTTGTTGACATATTGTATCTTCTTGTTTCGTTAAGCATTGTTTCTGTTCTAGCAATATAATTATAACTATATTCTTGTTCTCCTGTTGTTTGCATTAAATTATAGCTTTGACCAACAGTATTTGTTAGTGCATCTTGTGCAATATACAAACATAATCCTTCGCCTTTACCGTTTGTAAGAGATCCTGATGATGAAGTCTGACCTCTATTTCCACTTCCTCTACCAAATTTTTCTCCGTTACCATCATTTTGAATGTAGAGAGAACCACCTGTTATTACAACTTCCGATCCATTACCAGATAATGCTGCTCCTAGAGGAAGACCATTTGCAAATACCGCAGCCCCACCACCAATACTCGCGCCATGACTTGTAGGGGCGTTATATATAGTCAGCGTTCCATTCTCCATAGTAAATTTATTGCCCGAAGCTGCATCTATATTCACTGTGTTAGAGGCAGCTCCACCGATTGCAGCAGCATAGCCTTTATGATGAATATTAATCTCTGCTTCTTTTGTTATTATTATTTCTCCGCCACTTCTTGGTGATTCATACAATCTATTAATTCCACTACCACCTATACTTGCACCATAATTGTTAGCAGAATTGTATAATGTTAATTTTCCATTAATATTAGTGTTACTTGCATCTTGCATTGTTGTAAACTCAACTGAAGACGTATCTGTAACTTCAATTAAGGCTTCACTTCGTATAATGGAATCATCATCCACTCTTATTGTGTTTTCTCCAACTAATACAACTTTTATGTTGTTACCATCTAAAAAAAATGCTGAAAGATTGCCTGTAGCTTTTGTCTGTGCATCAGCTTTTTGAGTAATGTTCAAATTATCTAAAATCAAAACAACATCAGAATTAGAACAACTGATTTTAACATTTTCTAAAGGAAGATTGTCTTTTGAAACAATTCTATATGTCCCTGCTCCACCAATGAAAAATATTCCATTTGAGCTTATTTCTTTTACAGTTTCCTTAACACTTGGCTCTGCTTTTATCTCAGTAAACTTAAAGTTTTTTAACGAGGATATTATAATAAGAAGAAAAGCTACAATAACTAAGCTTTTAATGATCAGACTTTTTTTCATTGTTTTTCTCCTCCTTTTACTTGCATCGATTTAGTACATACATTCAGATAATAACACATATCTCTCATCAATTCTAGTATAAATATACAAAAAAAGTTCACATATTAGTGAACTTTTTTTTGCAATAACATTTATTTGGGGATAATTAATGTCATTTTTTTATTGTTTCTTATTAGTATATATGTTATTGAATCATTTTATTGAATCATTTTATTGAATCATTCTATTTTTATAATGAAATCTATGATATTAAATCGTCTTCTCCTTGTAAAGCATCGAATCCTTCTTCACCAGTTCTAATCTTAATAACATTTTCAACATCGTAAACAAATATTTTACCATCTCCAATATTTCCTGTGTACAATGCTTTTTTAGCTGCATCAATAACTTCTATTACTGGTACTTTGCTAACTACTACTTCTACTTGTACTTTTGGAAGTAGTATCATATCTACCTCAACACCACGATAATACTTAGCATTTCCTTTTTGTACACCACAACCTAATACTTGAGTTACAGTAATACCTGTTACACCGATTACATTTAAAGCATCCTTTAAGTCTTCAAATTTGTTTTGCTTACAGATTATAACAATCTTTGTAAGTTTAACATCTGAAGCTATACTTGATCCTTCACTTACTAGTTGAACAGGAACTGCTTTTGCCATTGGTTCTTTACCTTCACTTCTTTCTTCTAATATAGAAGAAACAGAAGGAACTGTTGATGGAGCTGTTGGTATAGATGGCATAAAGTCTGCATATGAAGATACTAAACCATGTTCAGTAACGTCAAGTCCAAGAAGTTCTTCTTCTCTTGAAACTCTAAGACCAACTGTATGTTTTATTGCTAAAAATACTAACGTCATAACTACAGCTACCCAAGCTGCAACTGCTAAAACACCGATTATTTGTGTTATAAGCTGTGCGCTTCCACCGCCATATATCAAACCAAGTCCACCACCCTCAACTAGCTTATCTGTGTCTGAGTATGGATCAAAGTATGCAAATACACCTACTAATATTGTACCTACTGCTCCGCAAAATCCATGAACACCAACTGCACCAACTGGATCATCGATTTTAAGAATCTTATCTACAAACTCGATACCAAATACTACAACCACACCTGCTATTAAGCCTATCCAAAATGCTCCAGATACTGTTACTGTTGCGCAACCTGCTGTTACTGCTACTAGACCAGCTAAACTTCCGTTTAGAGTCATAGATACATCAGGTTTTTTATATCTTATCCAAGTAATAATCATTACTACGATGGTTGCAACTGCTGCTGCCATATTAGTAGTAACAAATATTCTACTTACATTGTTAGTTAATCCATCAATACCAAGTGATGATGCACCGTTAAATCCAAACCATCCAAACCAAAGTATGAATACACCTAATGCTCCAAGTGTTAAACTGTGACCTGGTATAGCCTTTGGCTTACCATCTTTACCGTATTTTCCTATACGTGCTCCTAAGATTTTAGCACCTACAAGAGCTGAAATACCACCTACCATGTGAACTGTTGTTGAACCGGCGAAGTCATGAAAACCATATGAACCAAGACTTTCTAGTATTCCACCTTCTGTTCCTAATGTAGATAACCATCCGCCACCCCATATCCAGTGTCCTGAAACTGGGTAAACAAATGCGCTTATTACTACTGAATAAATCAAATATGATTTAAACTTTGTTCTTTCAGCCATAGCTCCAGAAACTATAGTAGCCGCTGTTGCACAAAATACTGTTTGAAATATTAGTGATGTCCAATCACTATTTGCTGAAGTTACTGGTGCTATATCACCGATTACACCTTTGATTAATTCAGTCTCACCATACATTATACTAAAACCAACTAACCAATAAACCACTGTTCCACTTGCAAAGTCCATCAAGTTTTTCATTATGATGTTACCTGCATTTTTAGCTCTGGTAAAACCAGTTTCTACCATTGCAAATCCGGCCTGCATAAAAAAGACCAAAGCGGTACCTAATAGTACCCATAAAGTATCTGTTGCTGACATAATATACACCTCCGATATTTTTTGTTGCAAAGCTTCGACTCATAACACACGTGGTTTTTCAAAACAAAAAAACGGCGTCATTGGATTACCCAAGACGCCGTTGCCGTTTGATTTGATGTGGTAATTATATCTCAACCGAAAAATAAGTCAATGCTTTTTTAGAAAGTTTTTTGACTTTTTTAAAATTTTGTGTATTTTTTATATTATACTGGGTATTTTTACGATATTTTTGTTTTATTTTTATCATTTTTTACAAGACATAAGAATATTGTATTAAATTATATAATATGATATTATTGCAACGGATGTAAATTAATTTGTACACATTATAGAAAGGGAATTCCGCACTATATTAATTGATAGTGGGGAGAAAAGGGTGTTAAAATGAACGACACAACAAACGAAAACTTATCAGAAACTAATCAAACTGATAACCAAATGCAAACAAGCACTACTGATAATGATTACAGTGCACAAGCATTACAAGCGACTATGCCAAGCAAAAAATCTAAGAAAAAATTATTGTTATTTGGTGGTATAGCTACGGCTTTAATTGCTACTGCAGCACTAATATTTTTCTTGTTTTTCAACTCTGACAAGATGACTAAAGAAGAAAAAGTAATCAACAACACAATGGAAGCGATTACTTCATTTTTCTCGGCTTCAACAAAAAAAGGCGATACGATTGAAACTGTGTACAAGTTAGA
>CAZIGN010000045.1:0-13735 GCA_964538805.1 uncultured Lachnospiraceae bacterium | reverse complement strand
TAACTTAAGTAGTTAAAATGAATACAAAATTTTAGAAGGTATTAATTAATAAAATCAGAGAGGGAAAGCAATGAAAAGACTAATAAAATATTTAAAACCATATTTTCCTTATTTGATACTAGCACTTTTTTCAGGGGTAATTACGGTCGCTTCAAACCTAACTATACCTATCTTGATTGGAAAAGCAATAGACGAAATAAAGAACGTAAAAAATATTTATTTTGAAAAGCTTATTTACATACTAATGCTATTAGTAATTATTTTGATGATTGGTGCTATATCGGCGTTTTTGATGACATATTTTTTAAACAGATTATCATATCTTGGCATTTCGGACTTGAGAAATGAGTTATTCCAAAAAATCAACAAATTACCTTTAAAGACAATAGATCAAAAAAGTCATGGAGATTATGTAAGTGCAGTTGTTGTTGATGTAGATATAATATCCGAGTCAATAGTTCAGGGATTTTCACAATTATTTACCGGCATACTTACCATTGTTGGAACTTTAATATTCATGATTTCAATTAATAAAACAATAGCCTTGATAGTTATAATATTAACACCATTATCACTGTTTGCAGCATCAATAATATCAAAAAAATCATTTGAAAAATTCAAAGAACAATCAAAAATAAGAGCTGAGATGACAGGTTTTGTTGAAGAAATGGTTACTAATGCAAGAGTTGTAAAGACACTGAATATGGATAGATTAGTAGAAAACAATTTTAACAAGATGAATGAAGTCCTTTATGATTGTGGACAAAAATCTCAATTCTATTCATCTTTGACTAATCCTACTACAAGATTTATAAATGGAATAATATATGCAGTTGTAGGTGTGGTTGGAGCACTTAATGTTATTTCTAAAACTGCAGGTTCTATGAGCATCGGAGGACTTACTAGTTTTCTAGCTTATGCAGGTCAATACACTAAACCTTTCAATGAAATATCAACAGTTCTAACAGAACTTCAGTCGGCGAATGCATCAGCTGACAGAGTTTTTAAGATTCTAGATATAAAAGAAGAAGGAGAAGAGTGGTCAGAAACAAAGTTTGAGCTAACTTCTCCTTATAAAATAGAGTTCAATAAAGTTAGTTTTTCTTATGACGGAGAAAAAAAGATTATCGATAAACTTTCACTCGTAGTAAAAGAGGGAGAAAAAGTTGCAATAAAAGGTCCGACAGGATGTGGGAAAACAACATTAATTAATCTTTTGTTAAGGTTTTATGAGATAGATGAAGGAGAAATTAAAATAAATGGTGTAGATATAAGGCTAATAAAAAAAGCTAGTCTTAGAAAAATGTTTGGTATGGTACTTCAAGATACTTGGATATTTAAGGGTAGTGTTTATGAAAATATTGCATATGGAACAATAAATAAAAATATACTGAAAAATCAAAACAATAAAATCAGAACAGAAGAATTAAGTAAAACAGAAGAACCAAGCAAAACAAAAGAATTAAGTAAAAAAGGTACAAGGAGTATAGAAGCAAAACCTGATTATAAAGAAGAAGTTATAAAAGCTGCAAAAGCTGCAAATGCACATAATTTTATCATGAAATTAGAAAATGGATATGATACTATAATATCAGAAGAAGATGATAATTTATCACTTGGACAAAAACAATTAATCTGTATTGCAAGAGTGATGTATGTAAGACCAGAGATATTAATATTAGACGAAGCAACAAGTAATATTGATACTCTTACAGAAAAAAGAGTACAAAAAGCATTTGATAGTTTAATGAAAAACCGAACAAGTTTTGTGGTTGCTCATAGGCTTTCTACTTTGAAAGGTTCAGATAATGTAATTGATATGGGGAAGCAATTCTGATATAATGGTTTCGAGATAAATCTAACAAAACAAAATCTACTTTCTTATAAGTAGGATGGAGGAAGTAATATAATGAAATTACTGATTAAATCTGGAAGGTTAATAAACCCAGCAACAGATAAGGATATGACTTGCGATATTTTGATAGAAGATAACTTGATAAGCAAGATAGAATCCTATATTGATCAGGAAGCAGATCAGGTCATAGATGCCTATGGCTGTTTTGTTATGCCTGGCTTTATAGATTTACATGTTCACTTAAGAGAACCGGGATTTGAACATAAAGAAACAATAGAAACTGGAGCAAAAGCTGCAGCAAGTGGAGGCTACACAACTATATGTGCAATGCCAAACACAAAACCAGTTACAGACAATAAAGATATTGTGGAATGGTTAGTAGAAAAAGCAAAAAAAGAAGCAATAATAAATGTGTTATTCGTAGGAGCAGTAACTAAGAATCAAGCAGGTGAAGAACTAGCAGATATAGAAGGAATGATAAAAGCAGGTATTCCTGCTATTAGTGAAGATGGAAAATCTGTAATGGATTCAAATCTATATAAAAAAGCAATGATTATAGCAAAAGAAAATAACATCATAGTTATGGCTCATTGTGAAGATATTAAACTTGTAGATGGCGGAGTTATTAATAAAGGAACCACATCAGATAAACTTAAAGTTCCAGGAATATCAAACGATGTAGAAGATGTTATAACAGCAAGAGATATAATACTTTCAAAAGAGACAAAGGTACCACTACATTTATGTCATTGCTCTACAAAAGATAGTGTAAGAATGGTAAAAGAAGCTAAAGCAGATAAACTAATAGTAACAGCAGAAGTTTGCCCACATCATTTTATACTATCAGATGAAGATATAATAGAAGATGATGCAAATTACAAGATGAACCCACCACTTAGAACAAAAGAAGATGTAGAAGCTCTAAAAGAAGGTTTAAGACTAGACATAATGGATGTTATATCTACAGATCATGCACCACATCATAAAGATGAAAAAGCTCAGGGGTTTTTAAAGGCTCCATTTGGAATAATTGGATCAGAAACAGCGGCAGCACTTACTTACACAGAACTAGTTGATAAAGGATATTTAACTCCTATGCAGATGGCCGCAAAGATGAGTTATAACCCAGCAAAAGTAATAAGTTTAGACAAAGGAGATATATCTGTAGGAAAGATAGCAGATATTGCAATATTTAATCCAAACATTACTTATACCATAAAAGAAGAAGATATAGTTTCAAAGGGTAAGAACACACCATTTATAGGAAAAGAAGTAAAGGGTAAGGTTGTCTTTACTATAGTGGATGGAAAAATAGTTTATAAATACCAATAAAGAAAGGAATAAATGCAATAAACATAAAAAGCTTGTTAATACTAACAAAGCATGATTTGTTATGCATGGGAAAAACAATGATAAAAAAATTAAACGAAAAGATTCAAAAATTAGAGGCGCCGATAGTAGTAGGACTTGACCCTATGCTTTCATATATTCCTGAATTTATAAAAGAAAAGGCATTTAAAGAATATGGAGAAACACTAAAAGGAGCTGCCGAAGCAATATTTGAATATAATAAAGGAATTATTGATGCAACTTATGATCTTATTCCAGCAGTAAAGCCACAAATAGCTATGTACGAGCAATTTGGTGTTGAAGGAGTTATTGCTTACCAAAAAACATTAGATTATGCGAGAGAAAAAGATATATTAATCATCGGTGATGTAAAAAGAGGAGATATTGGATCAACTTCAGAAGCTTATGCAATAGGTCACCTTGGAAAAGTAAAAGTTGGTAATTCGATATTGTCAGCATTTAATGAGGATTTTGCAACAGTTAATCCATATCTTGGAACAGATGGAATTAAGCCTTTTGTAGACGTATGTAAAGAAGAAAACAAAGGAATATTTGTACTTGTAAAGACATCAAATCCAAGTAGTGGAGAATTCCAGGATCAATTAGTTAAAGATACACCACTATATGAATTAGTAGGAAAACAAGTGGATTCATGGGGTAAAGATTGCATGGACGGCGATTACAGTAATGTAGGAGCAGTAGTAGGAGCAACTTATCCAGAGATGGGAAAAATATTAAGAGATATAATGCCAAAAGCTTGTATACTTGTACCAGGATACGGAGCTCAAGGTGGAAAAGGAAAAGATTTAACACATTTCTTTAATAAAGATGGACTAGGAGCAATCGTTAACTCATCAAGAGGAATAATTGCAGCATATAAAAGTAAAGAATATAGTAACTTTGGTGAAGCTAACTATGCTGATGCTTCAAGAGCAGCAGTTGTTGACATGATAGCAGATATAAAAGGAGCACTTAACTAATGAGTGAGATATATGTAGAACAAGCAGTAGTAATAAGTCAGGAAAAGTTATCAAGCGATGTTTATAGTCTTATGATAAAGACACAAGATATTGCAAAAGATTCTAAGCCAGGACAATTTGTAGCCCTATATTGCAAAGATGGTTCTAGGCTTTTACCTAGACCAATTAGTATTTGTGAAATCGATAAACAAGATGATGCAATTAGACTAGTATATAGAGTTCTTGGCGAAGGCACAAAAGAATTTTCGACACTAAATGTTGCAGATACAATAAAGGTAATGGGTCCTCTTGGTAATGGTTATACAATGGAAGAAAAAGATGCACTTTTAGTAGCGGGTGGAATAGGAATACCACCAATTCTTGAACTTGCAAAACAACTAAAACAAACATATGAAGATAAGATTAATATCAATATAGTTGTAGGTTATAGAGATGAATTATTCTTAAACGAAGAACTAGAAAAGTATGGAAAAGTATACATAGCAATGGATAACGGAATGGTAGGAACTAAAGGTACTGTTATGGATGCTATAAAAGAAAATGATGTAAAAGGTGAAATAATCTATTCTTGTGGACCAATGCCTATGTTAAAAGCAATTAAAGAATATGCAGCCTCAAACAATATAAAAGCGCAGATATCCCTTGAAGAAAGAATGGCATGTGGAGTAGGAGCTTGTCTTGGATGTGTAGTAGACACAAAAGAAAAAGACCATCATTCAAATGTAAATAATGCTAGAATCTGTATGGACGGCCCAGTGTTTTTAGCCGAGGAGGTAGATATTTAATGAACAATATTCTAAATACAAAAGTAAATATAGGTGGAGTCGAGCTTAAAAATCCAGTAATGACAGCTTCAGGAACTTTTGGTTCAGGGATGGAATATGCTGGATTTGTTGACCTTAATAAACTTGGAGCAGTAGTAACAAAAGGTGTAGCAGATGTAGCGTGGACTGGAAATAAAACACCAAGAATAGCAGAAGTTTACGGCGGAATGCTAAATGCAATAGGACTTCAAAATCCAGGAATGGAAGTGTTTATAGAAAGAGATGTTCCATTTTTAAATGAGTTTGACACAAAGATAATTGTAAATGTATGTGGAAAGACAACAGAAGAGTATCTAAGAGTTGTTGAAAGACTAGCAGATGAAAAGGTTGATCTATTAGAAATCAATATCTCATGTCCAAACGTAAAAGAAGGTGGAATTGCTTTCGGGCAAGATCCAGCATGCGTAGAAGCAATTACAAAAGAGATAAAAAAAATAGCAAAACAACCTATAATAATGAAGCTAAGTCCAAATGTAACAGATATAACCGCTACTGCAAAGGCAGCAAGAGATGGCGGCGCAGATGCATTATCACTTATAAACACATTTACAGGAATGAAAATAGATATTCATAAGCAAAAGTTTGCCCTAGCAAATAAAACAGGTGGATTATCAGGTCCAGCTATAAAACCTATAGCTGTAAGAATGGTTAATCAAGTTGCAAATAGCGTAGATATTCCTATTATTGGAATGGGCGGAATTGCAAATGCTGAAGATGCAATAGAATTCATATTAGCAGGAGCTACAGGAGTATCAGTAGGAACAGCAAACTTCTATAATCCTACAGCAACAATAGAGATAGTAAAAGGAATAGAAGAATACATGATTAAATATAAGGTAACAGATATAAATGAACTAATCGGACTAGTTAATAAATAGTAAAAGGAAGGATAAAAGAAAATGGAACAGTACAAAAAAGAGTTTATTGAATTTATGGTTGATTGTGGAGTGTTAAAATTTGGAGATTTTGTAACAAAAAGCGGAAGAAACACACCATTTTTTATAAACACAGGATTTTATAGAACAGGGGCACAACTTAACAAATTAGGCGAATACTATGCAAGGGCAATAAAAGACAAGTTTGGTTTAGAATTTGATGTGTTATTTGGACCAGCATATAAAGGAATTCCACTTACAGTGGCAACTACTATGGCAATAAGTAATCTTTATGATGTAGATATAAAGTATTGCTCAAACAGAAAAGAAGAAAAAGATCACGGAGATGTTGGAATCTTACTTGGAAGCCCTATAGATAAAGAAGATAAAGTTATATTTATAGAAGACGTAACAACATCAGGAAAATCAATAGATGAAACCCTTCCAATTATAAAAGCATTAGGAAATGACAATGTTATAGGTCTTGTTATCTCAGTTGACAGAATGGAAAAAGGAAAAACCGATAAGAGTGCACTTGATGAATTAAAGGCAAACTATGGTTTTGAAACAACAGCTATAGTAACAATGGCAGAAGTAGTAGAACATTTACATAATAAAGAATACAATGGAAAAGTAATAATTAATGATGAAATAAAGCTAGCAATAGATAAATATTATGAAAAATATGGAGCTTAGTATTAAAAAAGATATTAAATTTAAATTTATATTTTTTGGTTATATCTTAACATTGCTATATTTGCTATTGTTTTCAAAAACTCTACAAAGAAATGAAATTTCGCTAGATTATAGATATAACTTAGAATTTTTAAAAGAAATCAAAAGATATATGAGCTGGGCTTTAAGAAATAATGAAGGTGCTAAAGAAATGCTTGTTAACTTAGGCGGGAATATAGTATTGTTTCTGCCATTTGGCATGTTATTTCCAAAAGCATTTAAAATTCATATAAAACTATGGCAAATAGTAGTGCATGGATTTTTATTTAGCTTAATAGTAGAAGGAATACAGTTATACACAAAAAAAGGAAGCTTTGATGTAGATGATTTGTTTTTGAATTCAATTGGAGTAAGTATAGGTTTTTTATTATATAAGCTGTTTTTTAAGCAAAAAAATAAGGTCGTAAATAAAGGATAGATTAGATGGAGGAGATATGAGCTTTCTTAAATTTAAATTCACAAATAAAGTTCACTCAACGGGCGGAATCGGTTCAACAATTATAGGTCTTATGTCTTTTGTGTTTTTTTGCGCAGGGATAGTCATCTCATATATGAATAAAGGAAATGGTGGGATGATAATTGCGTTTTTAGCAATAGTTTCCTACATGACTTCAATAGCAGGTTTTTATATAGGATTAAAAAGTTTTAAAGAAGAAGATAAGTTTTATATGTTTTCTTATATAGGTTCATTTGCAAATGCTATAATATGGCTATTTATAACTGTAATAATACTAATAGGGATAATAGGTTAAAACTATGATGAAAAATGAAAATACTAAAAACTATCAAGAAATGATAAAAGACATTGAGTTTATTGTAGAAATTGATAAGGCAAAAAACATTTTAAGACAGACTTATTTAACAGATGCTAAAAGAAAAGAAAATGATGCGGAACATTCTTGGCATCTTGCAGTAATGGCGACAGTTCTTTCTAATTATGCAAATGAAAAAATAGATATAGTAAAAGTAATGATAATGGTGCTTTTACATGACATAATAGAAATAGATGCTGGAGACACATATGCGTATGATGAAAAAGCGCATGAACAAAAGAAAATAAAAGAAGAAAAAGCAGCAGATAGAATTTATGGATTATTATCAAAAGAAAAGGCAAAACGATATAGGCAAATATGGGATGAGTTTGAAGAAAGAAAAACCCCAGAAGCTATATTTGCTAATACACTTGATAAAATACAACCAATATTATTAAACAATGCTTCAATGGGTAGGTCTTGGGTAGAACATCAGGTTAAAAAAAGCCAGATAATAAATAGAAATGAAAACACAAAAGATGGCTCTTTTATGCTTTGGGATTACTGTGAAAAACTTATAGAAGAAAATGTTAAAAAGGGTAAGATTATTGACGAATAATCAAAAATCATAATTAGAAAGGTTAGAATTGGTGTTAGTATGATTATAGAAAGATACGAGCTTTCAATAAATCGAATAAAAGAGATACTTTTTGAAAACAAGCTAGACGAAAAATATAAGGGTTATTTTCAAATGGTTGCCGATTTTATTATTCTAATGGATGAACTAAAAAATGATATTAAAGCAGATAAGCTAAGTGAAGCTAATATTAATTATTTGCAGACTTTAAACAAATCTTTATATGAAGACATATTACCCGAAAACTATGAAAAAAGTTACGCAAATCCAACATTTGCAGTAATTGAACTAGAAGAATACGGACAAATACTGTCTTTTTTATATACAGAGATAAGAGGTATGATTCCATTATTATATGAAAACAGGCTTTCAGATGTAGTTACACTTATGGAAGTATTTATAGAAATTTATAATGTTTTTGAAGATAAAGAAGAATTAAGTCTAGAAACAATAAAAAACATTATATATTACTTTATAAGTGATTATGCAGATGTAACACTAGCATATAGAGTAAGAGAACAAGTGGATTACGAACTTGATTTTGCTTATAAGATAATAACTAATAGTGACTTGCATTCGATTAACTACCTATACAAATATGGAGAATACATCTCGGAAAATGAGATAAAAATGGCCGAATACTTATCTACTCTTGATGATTTAGACATAGAAGATATAGCAAGAACCTATACTAATGGGTATAAACTAGGCTTTGAAAGATCAGGCAAGGATATATCGATTAAAAAAAGTGTTAATATAAGATACCCACTAGGCTTTGAAAGAGTAGTAAAAGCTGCAATAAAGCAATTTGAAGAAATGGGATTAAAACCAGTAATATATAGAGGTGCCGTTCAATCAATAAACAAAAAACAAAACATTGTAATCGGATATTTTTCAACCTCACCAAACAAACAGTTTGACTATGATCATAGATTTGATAATGCTTTATACTTAGATAAAGCACTAAATGATAGAAAACTTGCGATACTAAAAACAAGCTATGAAGAATACAAGAAAAAAGCAGCTCTTATGGGAGGCCCTGCTGTTATAGAAGTATTTGGAGAAAAACCATTTACTCCAAAATCAAAAAAAGAAGCACCTAAACTAAATAAAAAGCAACAAGAATTAAGTAACATTTATGCCAACAAAGCTGCTAGCATAACAAACGAATATATAAAAGGTGAAGAAAGAAGCTTTACAATCATTGCATACCCAATACCAGAGATAGGCGATAATTTTGAAGAAATATTTGAAGAAACCAAAAAAATAAACAATCTTGATCAGGATAAGTATGAAAACATTCAAAACACTATAATTGATTCCCTAGATAAAGCAGACTATGTTATCGTTACAGGAAAAGAAGGCAATAAAACAAACATCAAGATTAATTTATGTGAGTTAAATGATGTGGATAAAGAAACAAGATTTGAAAATTGCCTAGCAGATGTTAATATTCCACTTGGAGAGGTGTTTACTAGTCCGAAGTTAGAAGGCACTACTGGATTACTTTATGTAAAAGAAGTGTATATAAATGAATTGTTATACAAGAATTTAGAGCTTGAATTTGTAGATGGAATAATTACAAACTATACTTGTTCTAATTTTGAAGATGAAAAAATGAATAAAGATTATATAAAGGAAAACATCTTATATAATCATGACACCTTACCAATGGGTGAGTTTGCAATAGGAACTAATACTACAGCTTATAATATGGCGAAAAAGTATGAT
Organism: uncultured Lachnospiraceae bacterium; assembly: GCA_964538805.1. GTDB lineage: Bacteria > Bacillota > Clostridia > Lachnospirales > Lachnospiraceae > CAZIGN01. The sequence continues at coordinate 3,996 of CAZIGN010000045.1, read as the reverse complement.
ATTATGTATAAACTTCCAATACTTATAGTAGAAAAAATGGGACCTCATTTTGCAGTAGGAGACACATGCTTTAGTTTTGAAGAAGAACAAAAAACCTACAATCCTAATGGTAAAGAAATCATTGCAAAAGAGAACACATATTCAAAATTAAGAAATGAGTCAATTGACAAAGCCTACTTTAATTGTCACACAGACATAACTATTCCATATGCTGAATTGGCAGATATAGTAGCTATTAGTAAAGATGGAAGCAAAGAATATATTATAAAAGATGGTAAATTTTCACTAGATAATACTACATTACTTAATGAAGCTTTAGTTTAATATTCTATTGACTATAAAAGCCTTACCTAGTACAATTAACCATTGATAATAAAAATTTAATAATTATAATTTAAAATTAATAATAAGAAAAATGTATAGTCTTTAAATGACAGAAAGGTGTTTAATATGGATTACAAAAAAGCTGGAGTAGATATTGAAGCAGGATATAAATCTGTAGAATTAATGAAAAAACATGTACAAGAGACAATGAGACCAGAAGTACTTACTAACATTGGAGGCTTCTCAGGTGCATTTTCAATGGAAAAGTTTAAGGGGATGGAAAAACCTACATTAGTATCTGGAACAGATGGAGTAGGAACAAAATTAAAGTTAGCCTTTCTTATGAATAAACATAACACAATAGGAATTGACTGTGTTGCAATGTGCGTTAATGATATCGCATGTGCAGGAGGAGAGCCATTATTCTTCCTAGATTATATTGCATGTGGAAAGAACGAACCAGAAAAAATCGCTGAGATAGTTTCAGGAGTTGCAAATGGATGTAAGCAATCAAACGCAGCACTAATTGGTGGAGAAACTGCAGAAATGCCAGGATTTTATCCAGTTGACGAATATGATCTTGCAGGATTTGCAGTAGGTGTTGTTGATGAAAAAGATTTAATAACAGGAAAAGAAATCAAACCAGGAGACGTTTTAGTTGGTATAGCATCTTCAGGTGTTCATAGTAATGGTTTTTCACTTGTTAGAAGTGTATTTAAGATGACAGAAGAATCACTTAATGTATATTATGAATCACTTGGAAAGACTTTAGGTGAAGCACTAATTGAGCCTACCAAGATCTATGTACAAGCACTTAGAAATGTTAAAGAAGCTAATGTTAAAATAAAAGGATGTAGCCATATTACAGGTGGTGGTTTCTATGAAAATATTCCTAGAATGTTACCAGAAGGCGTTTTAGCAAAGGTAATTAAAAACAGTTACAAAGTACCACCTATCTTTGAAATGTTATCAAAAGATGGAGATATTGCAGAAGATATGATGTACAACACATTTAACATGGGTGTTGGTATGGTTCTTGCTGTAGATAAAAATGATGTAGAAACTACTATAAATGCTATTAAAGCATCAGGAGAAGAAGCATTTATACTAGGTGAAGTAGAAGCTGGTGACAAAGGAGTAGTTATATGCTAAAAATAGGTGTATTAATATCTGGTGGGGGAACGAATCTTCAGGCTATTATAGATGCTATAGAGTCTGGCGAGATAACAAACTCAAAAATTGATGTAGTTATTAGTAATAATCCTAATGCTTATGGTCTTACAAGAGCTAAAGAAAAAGGAATAGAAGCAGTAGCAATATCGCCAAAAAGTTATAGTGACCGCCAAGAGTTTAATAAAGCACTTATAGATACAATTGATAGTTATAACCTTGACTTAATAGTTCTTGCTGGCTGCCTTGTAATAATGCCAGAAAAACTTATTAAAAAATATCCTAACAGAATAATAAATATTCACCCTTCATTAATACCAGCTTTTTGCGGAACAGGCTTTTATGGCCTAAAAGTACACGAAGAAGCTTTAAAAAGAGGCGTTAAAATTACAGGAGCAACAGTCCATTATGTAGATGAAGGAACTGACACTGGAGAGATAATATACCAAAAAGCTGTTGAAGTATTAGAAGATGATACAGCTGAAGTTTTACAACAAAGAGTTATGAAAGAAGCAGAATGGGTAATACTACCTAAGGCTATTAATAAGATAGCAAATAGTAACATATAGAAGAAAAAATAAATAAGTAGCAACAATAATTTGTATTATATTGTATATGATTGGAGAAAGTTATGAAAGTACTTATAGTAGGAAGTGGCGGAAGAGAACATGCTATAGCATATAAAGTTGCAATGAACAAAAATGTTGAGAAAATTTATTGCGCACCTGGTAACGCAGGAATAGAAGAGTATGCAGAGTGTGTTGATATAGCTGCCATGGAATTTGATAAAATATTAGCATTTGCATTAGAAAAAAAGATAGATCTAACTATAGTTGGAATGGATGATCCGCTAGTAGGGGGATTAGTTGATGTTCTTGAAGAAAAGGGATTAAGAGTATTTGGACCTAGAAAAAATGCAGCAATATTAGAAGGTTCTAAAGCATTTTCAAAAGATCTTATGCAAAAATATAATATACCTACTGCAGGTTATGCTAATTTTACAGATGCAAATGAAGCTATAGAGTACATTAATAACTCAGAAATGCCGATAGTATTAAAAGCAGATGGTTTAGCACTTGGCAAAGGTGTTCTTATTTGTAATACAAAACAAGAAGCAATAGATGGTATAAAAGCAATAATGTTAGACAAACAATTCGGGACTGCTGGTAACACTATAGTAATCGAAGAATTCATGGTTGGTAGAGAAGTGTCAGTTTTATCTTTTGTAGATGGTAATACTGTAAGAATAATGACTTCAGCACAAGATCATAAAAGAGCAAAGGATAATGACGAAGGTCTAAACACAGGCGGAATGGGAACATTTTCACCTAGTCCTTTCTATACTAAAGAAGTAGACGAATTCTGCCAAAAATATGTATATCAAGCTACTGTAGATGCGATGAAAAAAGAAGGCAGAGAGTTTAAAGGCATAATATTCTTTGGCATTATGCTTACAAAAAGTGGTCCTAAAGTTCTTGAATATAATGCAAGATTTGGGGATCCAGAAGCACAGGTGGTTCTCCCAAGAATGAAAAATGATCTTGTGGAAGTAATAGAAGCTTGTATAGATGGAACACTTGATAAAATTGAATTAGAATTTGAAGATAATGCAGCAGTATGTGTAGTATTAGCATCTGATGGTTATCCACTTGAATATAAAAAAGGCCTTGAGATAAAAGGTTTAGAGAATTTTGAAAATCAAACAGACAAATTTGTGTTCCATGCAGGGACAAAATTTGAAGATGGAAAAATAGTAACGAACGGTGGAAGAGTTCTTGGTGTTGTTGCTAAAGGTGAAAATTTAGTCGAAGCCAGAAAAAATGCATACGAAGCTACTAAGTTAGTAGAATTTGACAATAAATACATGAGAAATGACATAGGTAAAGCAATAGATGAAGCGTAACTCTTACTAGTTATTGATAGGAGATTTTATATGTATAGCAAAAATAAAACTATTAAACGTATTCTATCTTTATCGATTATAATGGCGATAATAGTAGGTATGTTTGGGGGAATAAGAGTTGTAAATGCGTACGTAGAAAAAAAAGGATATGTAAATGAGAATAATGTAAACGTTAGAACTGGACCAGGTACTAGTTATGCTAACGTTACTTCTTCAAGCTTAAGAGTGCAGCTAAGTACAAATCATCAAGTTACCATAATAGGAGAAAAACAAGGGGATAATCCTGTAGACTCATATCTATGGTATCAAATAAGGTTTGTGCATACTGATGGTAAAACTTTAACAGGCTATATAAGAAGTGATTTGATTACCTTAGAAGTAGAATACACACCTGATGTAGATTTTGAAAAATATTTAACAGACCAAGGCTTTCCTGAATCATATAAGGAAGGCCTAAGGTCGTTGCATACAAAATATCCAAACTGGGTATTTGTTGCAGATCACTTAGATTATACGCTAGATCAAAGTGCAACAGGACAAACAGCTTCATTAACAAGAAGTTTAGTGCCTATGAGTAGTATATCTTCATGGAAATCTTT
>CAZIGN010000044.1:2748-13975 GCA_964538805.1 uncultured Lachnospiraceae bacterium | reverse complement strand
TCTGCTTCCTTTTCAATATCTATTTCATAGCCAAAATCACCAGTTAAAAGACTTATTTTATTAGATAAATAAAATGGTTTAAACTCTCGTTTTATATTGATCGTATTATAGTCTTTTGAAAGTTTAGTAAGATGATTTTTGATTAGTTTTTTATCTACGAGAATATTATATTCCTTATCAACACTTAAATAATCTTTTAATATATTACTGTCTAGGATCTCTTTATTTTCGCCAATTTTAATAATGATATCAGAACTTATATATTGGTTAAGCTTTTCTTTAACTTTATTCAAAGCATCGTCTTTTATATATTCATTAACATAACAGCCTTCATCATTAAGATTGATTTTTTCTATTCGATTATCAATTGCATACTTAACTATCTTTTTGAATTTATCGATGTCTAATATTGTACCTGGATCACCTTTTTTAATTGAATATGAATTGTTTTCAAAAACCAATTTGTCTTTTGTAGGTGCTTTAAAATTATCTTTGTTGGTACACTCAAGTGAATTTATCGTGTTATTTAGTTTTTCCTCATTATAGGTAATACTAAAATCTGCACTTAGTTCTAAATTATTTGAAAAAAACCAAGAAAATGAACCTTGTTCTTTTTTTAGTTTTTTCAAATCGGTTATAAAACTATGATTCATTTTAATATCGCTTGAAGAAATGTTTTCTGTCTTTTGGTCTCTTTTTTCTATGCTTAATGCATAAAAGCGTATTTCGTTTTTAAACAGTTCTTCAACTGATTTAACAGACCTGCCAGACACATCTTTTCCATTTATTGTAGTATTAAAGAAAAAATGGCTTTCAAAATATACACTAAAACTTAGATAGATTACAGTCAAAAAGATGAGTATAGTAGCCGCAACTGCTATACTTACCTTTTTGCTAACTCTCTTGTTATGTCTTCCCATGATACACCTTTTTCTGCCATAAGCACCATAGCATGGTACAAGAAATCGGCAATTTCATATTTGATTTCTTCAGGATTTGGATTTTTCGCAGCAATTACTATTTCAGTTGCTTCTTCTCCTACTTTTTTAAGAATTTTATCTATTCCTTTATCAAACAAATAATTAGTATAAGATCCTTCTTTTGGATTGATTTTTCTATCTTTTATGACATTAAAAACATCTGTAAATACGTTTAATGGATTAGTGTCATTATATTCTTTCTTAAGAATGGTTTCATAAAAACATGAGTCGTTTCCAGTATGGCAAGCTACGCCTACTTGAAATACTTTTGCTAATAAAGTATCTTTATCACAGTCTATTGCTAAAGACTTTACATACTGATAATGACCAGAAGTTAATCCTTTCACCCACTGTTCGTTTCTACTTCTAGAGTAATAAGTCATAAGTCCAGTGCTAATAGTGTTATTAAAAGATTCTTCATTCATATATGCCATCATTAAGACTTGATTTGTTTTATAGTCTTGAACAATTACAGGTAATAAATCATCAGAGTTCAATTTAAAATTACTAAATTCTAAACTTGAAGTATATTTAACTAAATTATAACCTAGGTTTATTAAAGTTTCCTTATAAGAAATTAATGTCTCTGGCAATACCTCGTTTTCTTTAATAATAAAGCTTTTGATTTTTTTGTTGTCTAAAAATGATTCATCGTTTAAAGAAAAATCATTAATCATAATGTTTTTAACATCTAGATCAGCCAATAAGTCTAAATTATCTGCTGATATTGCAAAATTATTAATCTTATTTGTATTAAATAATTCTTTGATTTCAGAAGTTAATTGAAAATTCTTTGAAATAGAAACAAAAATATCTTTAGAAGAAAATCTAGCAACAGACTCTTTTAAAGCAGTAATATCCTCGGAATTATTAAGTGATATTATAACCTTTGAAGCTCCTGCATAAAAATATTTTTTCACATCTTCAAATCTTTTGATATTTCCAGAAACAACTATTGGTATATCTATAATTTCTAGTACTTCTTTTATTGTATCAATGTTTTTTTCATGTTGTGTATCACTAGTTGAGTCATCGTATAAATGTAATGAATCAGCACCTAGATTGCTAAATAAAAGTGCGTAGTTAAGAGCATTTTTACTTGATAGTGTAATAGAAGTGATAATCTCTATCCCTTCTGGTTTAATGTGGTTCATTTAATGACCTCCTAAGTTATATTTGTCCTTTTGTCGAAAGAACAGAAGTTATTCTCTCATCTATAATACTTGCTTGGTCTAGTGCTTTTGCAAATGCCTTAAAAATGCACTCTATTATGTGATGTGAGTTAGTACCTGATAAAAGTTTAATGTGAAGATTCATTCCAGTTGAATATGATATTGCATAAAAGAACTCTTTTACCATTTCACAATCAAAATCACCAAGTTTTTCTGTTGGAATATTAACATCAAAAGAAAGATATGGTCTGTTTGAAATATCTAATGAACATAAGACTAATGCATCATCCATAGGAATGGTTGCACTTCCATAGCGCTTTATTGACTTTTTGTCACCAAGAGCTTCTTTTATTGCCTGTCCTAAAACTATTCCTGTATCTTCTATAGTGTGATGTGAATCAACTAATAAATCACCGCTCGCCTTGATTTTTAAATCAAATAAACCGTGCTTGGCAAAGTTATATAACATATGATCAAAAAAACCTATTCCAGTTTCAATACTTGCATCTCCACTTCCATCAATCAATAAATTAATTTGTATGTCAGTTTCACCTGTTGTTCGACTTATTATAGCTTCTCTTTTCATAATATTCTAACCTTTCTTTATTAAAAATTCTTGTTAATTATTCTCAAATCTAACTTTAATAGAATTAGCATGTGCTGTCAAGCTTTCAGATTCTGCAAATTTTTCAACTCTTTCGTGTATATTATATAAAGCTTCTCTTGAATAAGAAATTATACTAGATTTTTTGATAAAATCATCTACACTAAGTGGTGAAAAGAATTTTGCAGTTCCATTTGTTGGCAATACGTGGTTTGGACCTGCATAATAATCCCCTAGAGGCTCACAAGAATATTCCCCTAAGAAAAATGCTCCTGCATTTCTTATCTTTGTCATTGTATAGTAAGGGTCTTTTGTGAATATTTCTACGTGTTCAGAAGCTATATCATTAGCTATATCAATCATATCTTTTTCATTTTGTGCAACTATTAAGTAACCATAATTATCCAAAGATTTTTCCATTATTTCTCTTCTTCCTAAAATATTAAGAAAGTTTTCTACTTCAACATTTACCTTATTAGCAAGTTCTAATGAAGTTGTTATTAATATTGATGAAGCTAACTCATCATGTTCAGCTTGAGATAATAAATCAGCCGCAATATATTTTGGATTTGCTGTTTCATCAGCAATAACTAATATTTCGCTTGGTCCAGCAATAGAATCTATGCTTACATATCCAAATACAGCTTTTTTTGCTAAAGCTACATAGATATTTCCTGGGCCTACTATTTTATCTACTTTTGGGATAGACTCAGTTCCAAATGCCATAGCAGCTATTGCTCCTGCACCACCTGATTTATATACTGCACTAACTCCTGCTATTTTAGCTGCTACTAGAGCTTGAGGATTTACTTTTCCATCTTTATCTACAGGAGTCATCATTATAATATTTTCAACACCAGCAACTGTTGCAGGAATTATATTCATTAATACCGATGAAGGGTAAGAAGCTTTTCCACCTGGAACATATACACCAACATTTTGTATTGCGGTTATTTTTTGACCCAATATTGTTCCGTCAGGCTTTGAATCAAACCAACTGTTTTGTTTTTGTCTCTCATGATAAACTCTGATATTTAAAGCAGCTTCTTTAAGGATATCAACCATATCGTCTTTATCAACAATTTCAAATGCTTCATTAAATTCATCCTCAGTTACTTTAACATTATCTGCATTTATATCTGCTTGATCAAATTTTTTAGTATAGTAAAATAGTGCTTCATCTTTTCTGTTTTTAACATCATTAACTATTTCATTAACAACATCAATATAAGAATCATAATTATTCGGACTTCTTTTTAAAAGATCATTTAATACATTTTTTTTTGTATCTTCATTAAGCGTAACTATTCTCATATTAACACCTAGCCGTTTTAGGCATTCCCTTCTTCAAGAACTTTTTTTAAATCTTTGATTATTTTTGTTATTCTTTCATTTTCCATCTTCATACTAACTTGATTTACTACCATTCTAGCAGACAATGGACAAATTTCTTCTAAAACTTCTAAACCATTTTCTCTAAGTGTTGAGCCTGTTTCTACTATATCTACTATAACTTCTGAAAGACCAACAATAGGTGCAAGTTCTACCGAGCCGTTTAGTTTGATAATTTCTACTGTCTGATGTTTTTTATTATAAAAATAATCTTTTGCTATAACAGGATATTTTGAAGCAACTCTAATCATTTCGTGATGTTTTAAAAGTTCTTTTGCGCTAGCTGGTCCACATACACACATTCTACATTTTCCAAAGCCTAAATCTAAAACTTCATATAATTTTCTCGCTTCTTCTAATATGGTGTCTTTTCCTACAAAACCAATATCTGCTGCACCGTACTCAACATAAGTTGGAACGTCAGTTGCTTTTGCTAAGAAAAACTTTAGTTTAAGTTCTTCATTTACAAATATTAGCTTTCTAGTGTCTTTATCTTTTATTTCTTCACAAACAATTCCTGTTTTTTCAAGCATTTCCATTGCTACTTTAGCTAATCTTCCTTTTGCAAGGGCAAAGGTTAGGTATCTCATATTAGTTGCCTCCTTTTAGAAATTCTTCCACACTTAAATCGTCACAAAGTTGACAATTTCTAGACACGGATGCCTTTTCAACATACGTAACTGAAGTGAATTTTGATCTATTTGCATAATCTATTAAATCTTCTAAAGATTTTTTACCAGACTTTTTAATTAAAACCAAGTTTTCTTTATTTTCTCTTTTAGAAATAACATAGTCAATTGCACTTTTTTTGGTTGAATTTTCATATATGACTAGTTCTTTTTCTACTTTAATCGAAGTGTTTATTTTTTGAGCAGTTAATGCCATCATTAACTGGTCTATATAGATTCCAAAGCCTATAGAAGCGGAATTTTTACCAAATTGCTTTAACAACTTGTCATATCGTCCACCTGTAACTATAGAAGCGCCAGTACCATAAGTATAAGCCTTAAATATTATGCCTGTGTAGTATTTTAGTCCACTTAACATACCAAGATCAAATGAAATGTATTTTTCAAAACCATATAGTTTTAATGTTTCATAAACTTTTTCAAGTCTTACTAAAGCATCTAATGATTTTTTGTTAGTAACCATTTGCCTTGCTTTTTCTAGAATATCATATCCACCAAAAAGCTCAGGAATTTTTAATAATATTTCTTTATTGTTATTTGATATACTTTCTGATTCTAACAATTCTTCTATACCAAATAAATTTTTATTAGAGATAAGTTCTATTAGTTTTAAAAGTGCTTCTTCGCTTAGTTTTGCTTCTTCTATTATACCTTCAAAAAAATCAACCTGACCTATATCAACTTGAAATTCTTTTAGTCCACTAGCTAATAATGAATCTATCACTAAAGATATAATTTCAGAGTCTGCATCACTAGAGGTATCGTTAATTAATTCAGCACCCATTTGAGTGGTTTCTTTTAATTTACCTTGATATTCAGAATTGTTAACATAAGTATTACCTTGATAGCACATTCTTATAGGCATTTCTTCTTGTGAATAATATTTTGCAACAGCTCTTGCTATAGCAGGTGTCATATCAGGTCTTAAAACAAGAGTATTTCCTTCTCTATCAAAGAATTTATACATCTCTTTTGATGGAATACTGCCTCTTTCTTTGTTAAAGATATCAAAAAATTCAAAAGTTGGTGTTTGAATGTCCTCATATCCGTATTGTGTAAACATATTATGAATATTTTTTTGTAGTTGTAATTTGATTTTACATTCATCATTATATATGTCTCTTACACCTTCTGGTGTGTGTAATAATATTTTCTCCATAATAATTCCTTTCATATAGTACTTAGTTTAATAGGTTTTAGTAATAAATCTGTTATCGCTTTAACGAATTAAAGTGCTAACAGATTAGCACGAAAAAATGTTAATTGTTTGCATTATACAGTAATTAAATACCAGTGTCAATCCCTACTTATTAAGTCTTTATTTATTTGTTCTAAAAAATGTATTGGCACTCTTGCAGCCTTTTTGATTTCAAAGTCTAAATCTAGTTCTTCTATTTTAAAATATTTTGGATGTCCATCTTGTACTCTTTCAAAAAACTCTTTTATTTTTTTATATCTAACATAAAAGGTTCTTTGCTCCTTTGTAAAATAAACAATCATAAATGCAACGCCATTTTGAGATTCAAATTGATTCATAAAATCTAATTGATGTTCGTGAATATTTTGCAAAGAAAACTTAGAATTATTACATTCCTTAGCATCAAAGCAAACTGGTATGCCTTGTACTACACCAATGTAGTCCACAGTACTTTTTTTTTCAAAGTATGCAAGACTTATCTGACGATTTTCTTTAGAAATCTTAATGGGTTTTATAGGTGTTGGAATTTTTTGTATCAATGCTATATTAGAGGTTTTATAAGTTTCAATTGTCATATTAATTAATTCTTCTAAAACACTTCCTCTTAAGCCTCTAGAACTCCATCCTGCCATGTTATTTAACCTTTATAACCTTTAAAAGGTTCCTTTCTTATCTTGGGGCTATATTTTTATGTTCAACTCATTGTGTATTATTTTTTCGAACTCGAAAGGGACTAAAGCTTTAAATGTTTTTTTTGAAATATTTAAAAAAGGTTCCTCTAAAATTGGAAATTCTAATATGTATGAGTGTAACAACTGGTGGCCCACTTTGTATTTTTCTTTGTAAAATTTATTTATCAGAATATCACCATATTTTACATCACCAATTATTGGATGATTTATATAAGACAAATGTGCTCTTATTTGATGGGTTTTACCTGTTACAAGTTTTACTTTCAATAAAGTAATTTTACCGTTTGAGGCAATTGATTCATAAATGGTTTCAATTCTGTTTTCGTTTTTTAGTAGCGCTTGACTATAAGATTTACTAATTATTTTCACTTTATTAGTTGCCTCATCTTTAATTAAGACATCTTTTATATTAAGAATCTCACCTTTTTTAATTTCACCTTTTACTAAACATAGGTAATATTTGTTCAAACTTCTATCTTTTAGCAATCTAGCCATTTCTTGTAATCCATTAAACGAAAGACCGTAAATTAAAAGCCCTGTTGTGTTTCTATCTAGGCGATTACATATTGATGGAGTGAAGGTTGAAAGCTCTTTTTTAGTAATTAGTTTTTTATCAATAACATAAGACAGAAGTAGCTCATTTATAGAAATATCATCTTTGGTAGCTTTTTGCGAAAGCATATTAGCAGGTTTATTAATCAAAATAACATTATCATCCTGATATATTATGTTTTTCTCAATTAGCAGATTACTATTTGGATATTTTGAAATGTTTTTTTTCGAAAAATCAGAACTTTTTTCTTGGAATTTTTCTATTGTTTCATCTGATAAGAACAATTTAATATTGTCATTTAACTTAAGAATCTCATTTCCACTTGCTTTTTTATCATTTAAGGTAATGTTTTTCTTTCTAAGCATCTTGTATATAAAACTTTTTGTTGATAAATTTAAATATTTTAGCAACAATTTATCTAATCTTTGATTCATTTGATTAGTAGAGACTGTAATCTCTTTCATATAAGTCCTAGTCCTTTCTATATAGATTATATAATATACTTAAGGATAATGTTTTTAATATTTTGATCAAGCTTTTGTTCATTAACAAAGGCTTTTTCAATATAATCTTCCTTTTTTGTTACTTCATCTTGTTTTATTTTTTGATGTAGTTTTTCGTATTCTTTTGAAAGTTTTTCTAGCATTGTCTTTGAACTAATCAACTTTACGTTTTTATATGTTGATTGCTTATCTAATAAACAAATAATGTATTCTTGTAATTCTTTCTTGTACTTATAATCTTGTTTTACAAATAATATAATATTTCCATTCCATATAATACAAGCATCAACAAAATAAATTCTTTTTTCAGAACTTATTACAAGATCATATAATTTATTAATTCCTTCAATATTAGATATTTCATAAATTTCTTTTTTGCAAGAATTAAAGGGAGTTAAAATCAAAAAACTTATCCATATTTTGGATGTTGGCAAAGCTAAAAGAACAGCAATAATTGATAATATATTTGCATTTGTACCATATATTTTAATACCCGCAAAAAAAACCGATAAAATCAATGATAAACTTAGTAAGCTTAAAAAAAAGCGTTTGTATTTTTCATGTTTTAAATAACCGTAATCACCTTTAGTGATTTTTTTCTTTGTTATTATCATAATATCCTTTCGATTCTTTTTTTAGTTTAAAATAGTATTGTTTAATTACTTTAGAACTAATTATTTTTCCAATTTTGACATTAATTTTAAATATGGCGAATATGGAGATACGGTAGTTATTGCATATAATATTTTCATTAAAGCTCCATATATTGAAATGTCTTTTTTTCTTATTGAATCAATTAAAGCTTTTCTAACCACGTCTTTTGGGCAAGCCATTATATAATCTTTAATCCAAATCTTTTTACTATCTTTTTCTGCTATATCAAAAAACTCAGTTGCTACAGGTCCTGGAGTAACTGCAGTAACATGAATTTCCTTTTTTGCCAGCTCACAATTAAGCGCTCTAGAAAAACTTAATACAAAAGATTTAGTGGCGGCATATACTAAAAAGTTTGGTTGTGGTATGAAGGCAGCGGAAGATGCAATATTAATAATTCTGCTACCTTTTTTCATATAAGGGATTGATAAGCCTGTAAGCATTGTTAAAGCTTCACAATTTAATCTAATCATTTCACATTGTGAATCAAGATCTATATTAGTAAATTTTCCGATTTTACCAAATCCAGCAGAATTTACTAACATTCTGATGTTTGGTTTATCCTTTATAAGTTTTTCTTTAATTATTTCAATATCATCATTATTAGTAAGATCGCATTCAAAGGTTCTGATTTTAGTTTTTGAAGGTGATAGTGATTGCTTTAACTGCTCTAATTTATCGATTCTTCTAGCTACAACCCATATTTCATCTAAATTTTTGTATAATCTATTGATTTGAACTACAAACTCTTTTCCTAGACCAGATGAAGCTCCTGTAACGATTGCAATCTTCATATATTCACCTATTTACCTTTCTTTTTATGTACGTTTCTAATGGTTTTTTTGGGTTTTCTCTTTGTGTTTTTTGCCTCTTCTTCAGCTTTTTTTCTGTAGGCAACCGCTTCACTTTTTAACGGTCTAATTAAGCATTTTTTATCGAAACCTATTAAATCTTCACGATTTGCAAGCTTTAGAGCTTCTTTTACTAAATTGTAATTTTTTGGATTACGATACTGAATTAATGCTCTTTGCATAGCCTTTTCATGAGGAGAGGTTGGGACATATACTTTTTCCATTGTTCTTGGATCAACATTTGTATAGTACATACAAGTTGATATTGTTGAAGGCGTTGGATAAAAATCCTGTACCTGTTCTGGCATATAACCTAAATCTCTCAAATACTCAGCTAATTCTACAGCTTCTTTTATCGTTGAACCTGGATGTGAAGACATTAAATATGGAACAACAAACTGTTTTAAGCCTAACTTTTCGTTGATTTGTTTATATTTTTTAATGAATTTTTCATAGACTGAATTTTCAGGTTTCCCCATTTTACTCAATACTTTATCTGAAATATGTTCTGGTGCAACCTTTAATTGTCCGCTTACATGGTGCTCTATAAGTTCGTTAAAAAATGTTTCATCAGGATCATTTATCAAATAGTCAAAACGAATTCCTGAGCGAACAAAAACTTTTTTTACTTTCGGAATATCTCTAAGTTTTCTCAATAAAGAAAGATAATCCTTATGATCAATTTTAAGATTACTACAAGGTTTACTGAATAAACATTGTTTATTCACGCAAGCGCCGGTCTTTAATTGCTTTTCACAAGCTGGATGTCTAAAGTTTGCTGTAGGACCTCCTACATCGTGTATATATCCTTTAAAATCTTCCTCATAGGTAAGAAGTTTTGCTTCTTCTATGATAGAATTATGGCTTCTTGTTTGAACTATTCTTCCCTGGTGAAATGTTAACGCACAAAAGTTACAACCACCAAAACATCCTCTATTACTTACAAGACTGAATTTGATTTCAGAAATTGCAGGAACACCTCCTAGTTTTTTATATGATGGATGATAATCTTTCATATAAGGAAGAGAATAAACTCGATCCATTTCGCTAGTTGATAAAGGTTTTGAAGGTGTATTTTGTACTATAAATAAATTCTTGCTATATTGTTCACATAGTCTTTTTGAAGAAAATGGATCAGTATTTATATATTGAGTATAAAAACTCTTAGCATAAGTAAGCTTATCTTTTTTTACATCTTCAAAGCTTGGCAGTAATTCGTAATCATACACAGAGTCTAGATTGTTTGTTTTAAATACACTACCTTCTATAAAGGTTATATCTTTAATATCTAGTCCACTGTTTAAACTATCTGCTAGCTCAACAATTGAACGTTCCCCCATTCCATACATTAATAAATCAGCGCTGCTATCTAATAAAACAGAGCGTTTTATGGAGTTTGACCAATAATCATAATGAGCTAATCGTCTTAAACTAGCTTCGATTCCACCAATTACAATAGGAACATCTTTATTAGTTTTTCTAATCAAATTACCATATACAGATAATGCATAATCAGGTCTTTTATCAATTACACCACCAGGTGTGTAAGCATCAGTACTTCTTTTCTTTTTTGATACAGTATAATGATTCACCATAGAATCCATGTTTCCAGACATTACTAAAAATGCTAGTCTTGGTTTTCCTAATATATTTATACTGTTTTCATCTTTCCAATCAGGTTGCGAGATTATTCCAACTGAATAACCGTGTGATTGTAAAACTCTACTTATAATTGCGTGCCCAAAAGAAGGATGATCAACATATGCATCACCTATTACAAATACAAAATCAAGTGTATCTATTCCATCTCTTTCAAGGTCTTTTTTTGATATTGGTAAATAATTATTTGTCATTTAGATAGTCCCATTTCTTTTTAGTTGTTAGTTTAGTTGTTAGTTTAGTTGTTCTTTATTATTAGTTTATATTATCAAGCAAATCA
>CAZIGN010000044.1:0-2648 GCA_964538805.1 uncultured Lachnospiraceae bacterium | reverse complement strand
TTTAGTTGTTAGTTTAGTTGTTCTTTATTATTAGTTTATATTATCAAGCAAATCAAAATAATCATTGATAAAATAATCTGCTAGTTCTTTTTTTTCATTTATAATATCTTTTGAATAATCATCATCTACTGCACAAACTTTCATTCCTGCTCTTTTTGCTGCAATTATTCCCTGTGTAATGTCCTCAAAAACCAAACAATCTTTTGGAGATACTAAAAGATTGCTTGCTGCTTTAATAAAAACATCGGGATTTGGTTTGCTTGCTAAAACATCACAACCTGTAACGATAGTATCTATAAGGTGTATGGAATCTAAGGCTTTTAGGCAATTAGTTGCTAGTTCCCTAGAATTACTTGTTGCAATACCTGTTTTTATGTTTTTTGATTTTAAGTAATGTAAAAACTCTAAGGCTCCTTTTTTAAATGGAACTTTAGATGTGTAATATACAAGTGCCATCTCATTCCAATCATTTTTTATCTTTTCTACTGAATCTTTTAAATTAAATCTATCTTTAAAGTAATCAGCAGTTTTTGAAAAACTCATTCCTTCTATCTGACTACTTAAATCATCAGGTACTTCTAAATTATATCGACTTAAGTATTCTATATCAATTGACTTCCAAAGCCACATAGAATCAATAAGAGTTCCATCTAAATCAAATATTACTGCTTTTTTATTATCTAACATCTTTTTTTCCTTTTTAGTTTTCATCTTGAGTATCATCATATAGAGAATTTAATAACTCTAAGTCTTTTTTTTCTAGTTTTTTGTAAGAGCCCCTTTCTAGATTAGAATCAAGCATAAGATTACCCATTGCTATTCTTTCTAAAAAGATTACTTTTAATCCAAATACTTGAAACATTCTTTTTACTTGATGGAATTTCCCTTCAAATATTGTCATATATACTTTAGTATACTCACTATTAATAACTTTTACAATAGCGCGCTTACAAGATGTTCCATCCTTTAGAGTAATGCCATTTTCAAGCATTCTTATCATTTCTTTATCTAGTGGTTTATCTAAATGTACATTATATGTTTTTGGAATGTGCTTTCTTGGAGATAGTAGGTTGTGAGTTAGTACTCCATCATTAGTAATAATTAATAATCCAACAGTGTCTTTATCTAATCTTCCAACAGGAAACAAATCATTATAGGGCTCATCTTTAAATAAATCTATAACCGTTTTAGCAGTATTATCTATAGTAGCGCTCACATAACCTTCAGGCTTGTTTAACATATAATAAACATTTTTTTCATAGGTTAGAACTTTATTATCAAAAGTTACAATACAATTTTGGGGGTCAATTTTTAGTTCAGGTGACATAACTATATTATTGTTAACCTTTATTCTTTTTTCCTTGAGGATTTTTTTTACTTCGCTTCTGCTTCCTAATTTTAAATCAGCAAGAAATTTATCTATTCTAATCATTTAAATATCCTTTCTTAAGAAGTTAATATTAATACACAAGAAAACTCATTCTTAAGTATTAATTTAAGAATGAGCTCGAATTTTATAAGCCTTGCGCTCTGTAGCCTTCAGCTATAACATCTAATTCTTTATGGAATTGTTCGAGTTTTTCAAGATCGTTTAGATTAAACAATCTATAAAACTCATCTTGAATCTTTATTATTTCTCTTTTGTTTGCCACTGTATAAAGATTTTGAATTGTTGTAAGAATATCAGCTATTATATTTGCTTTTAAATGAAAAGAATTCTGAGCATCCATAATCTCGCTTCTTACAAGACTCATCTCTCTATCAAGTGAAATTATTGCCTGTGATGCAGCACCTAATCTTTCTTTGAGGTGAGCTGGTATGTTCTGGCGGAATTTATATTGCAAGGAATGCTCAATCGTAGCCCAAAAATTCATTGCTAAAGTTCTTATTTGAATTTCAACTTGTATCTTCTTATTTCCAGTTAATGTCTCTACATTATAGTATGCAATAATATGATAACTTCTGTATCCACTAGTTTTTTGATTGGTTATATAATCTTTTTCATATTTTATTTCCATATCAGAGCGGTTTTTTATTATTTCCACCACTCTTTCTATGTCTTCTACAAATTGACATATAACTCTGATTCCAGCGATATCTTCGATTTTTTCATTGATTTCATCTAAAGGAATCTTCTTTTTCTGGCATTTTTCTAGAATACTAGATATTTTTTTCACTCTGCCATCTACTTGTTCTATAGGTGAATAAAACCCTTCTCTTCTATATTCTTTAATAATATGATTGAATTTGACTATTAATTCGTCAACTGCCATTTCATAAGGATATAATATTTCCCTCCACAAATGTATCTCCATATAATTGTTACCTCTCTTAAAATATTACTATACTATAATACTCTCTTCTTTCCATTTAATAATTTCTTTGCTATCTATCGTTATACATCCACGTCCATTCATTTTTGATGAATACATTGCCCAATCTGCACGATTTAGCAATTCACTTGGGTGCTCACACGTTTCTGGAAATGCTGTTAATCCTATACTTATGTTTATTTTTACTTTTTTGATACCTATATTAAATTCTTTTGCTTTTATAGTTTCGTGTAGTTTTTCAATTATTTCATTAGTTTCTATAAGAGTTTTACCAGGGAAGACTATTACAAATTCTTCACCACCATATCTAGCGGC
>CAZIGN010000043.1:12140-14076 GCA_964538805.1 uncultured Lachnospiraceae bacterium | reverse complement strand
AACAAGTCACATACCGACAAAATACTGTTTGACAATTGTGATTTTTCCCTAAGTACTGGTGATAAAGTTGGTATAGTTGGAATAAATGGTACTGGAAAATCTACTCTTTTAAATATATTAGCAGGTGTTATATCTGCTGATAGCGGTGAATATACAAAAACAACTAATTTAAAAATTAATTATCTATCTCAAAACCAAGAATTTGAAAAAGGGATAAGCATCTTTGATTATGTCTACAAACAAAGCAAAGCTGATTCTTTTGACTGGGATAATTCAGGTAATATAAAATCTGTACTTAACAAATTAGGATTTTTAGACACTTCTATACTTACTGATTTTTTGTCTGGTGGTCAGAAAAAAAGACTCTCTCTAGCTAGTGTGTTAGTTTCGCATTGCGATATATTAATCCTTGATGAACCTACTAACCATCTTGATAGCAAAATGGCTTCCTGGCTTGAAGATTTTTTGATAAACACAAAATTTGCTATAATTATGGTTACTCATGATAGATACTTTCTTGATAGAGTTTCTAACAGAATTATTGAAATAGATAATACAAAAATTTACAATTATGAAGGTAATTATCAAAAGTTTTTAGAACAAAAGGCAATGCGCGAGGATATACAAAAAGCACAAGAGAGAAAAAGACAAAGTATATTAAGAGTGGAATTAGAGTGGATGAGACGCGGTGCAAGAGCAAGAAGCACCAAGCAAAAAGCTCATATTCAAAGATTCGAAGAACTAAACAGCAAAGAAGGCTTAACCGAAAAGCTCAATGTAGAAATGAGTTCTGTAGCAAGTCGTCTTGGCAAGAAAACTATTGAATTAAGCAATATTTCTAAATCATATGGAGATTTAAAATTAATCACTGATTTTTCTTACACTTTTTTAAACTTTGACAGAATTGGTATTATTGGCGATAACGGATGTGGTAAATCAACACTTTTGAAAATAATCAATAATATAATAGAACCCGATTCAGGGCAAATAGACATAGGACAAACTGTAAAAATCGGTTATTTTTCTCAGGAAAACGAATACCTTAATGAGTCTATAAGAGTAATTGATTATATTAAAGAAACAGCAGAATTTATTCAAACAAATGATGGCATGGTAAGTGCTTCAACTATGCTAAATAGGTTCTTATTTGACGATACTTTACAATATCAATTAATCAAAAAACTTTCTGGTGGTGAAAAGAGACGCTTATATCTTCTTAATATTCTTATGTCAGCGCCTAATGTATTGATTCTTGATGAACCTACAAATGACTTAGATATAATGACACTTTCTATTCTAGAAGATTATCTTGAAAGTTTTAATGGAATAGTTATTACGGTATCTCATGATAGATACTTTCTTAATAGAGTGGTAAGTAAAATATTTGCTTTTACAGACAATGGTTATATTAAAAGTTATCCTGGAAATTATGACGACTATCTTTCAAAACAATCAGTTCTAGATAATGTAGTAACATCTGATTCTAATTCTAATAACCTTGAAGGCAAAAAAAATGTAAATTCCTCTAAGCCACGAGAAGAAAAGCTTAAAATGAGCTATAATGAAAAAAGAGAGTTCGAAACTATAGACAATGATATTAAAACACTTGAAGAAAAAGTTATTAATTTAGAGAAGCTAATACTAGATAATTCAAAAGACTTTATAAAACTTAATGAATACATGAAAGAAAAAGAAGTTACTGAAGAAAAGCTTTTAGAAATGCTTGATCGTTGGGTGTATTTAAATGATTTAAATGAAAGAATAAATAATAATCTATCTTAAATTATTGCACTAAAAAAAGCTACCAACGGGAATCGAACCCGTGACCTTTACCTTACCAAGGTAACGCTCTACCGACTGAGCCATGGCAGCAATTGCATACTTAAATAATATAGATTAACTTGGTGTTTTTGTCAAGGTTTTCTATATTATAATA
>CAZIGN010000043.1:6803-12040 GCA_964538805.1 uncultured Lachnospiraceae bacterium | reverse complement strand
AAGAAAGAATAGGTTTACTATGAACATACAAAAATCAATTAAAAAGAATTATTTTCTTAATTTAATAAAAACTGCTACTTCTATGCTTTTTCCTTTAATAACTTTTACTTATGCTTCAAGAGTTCTTTTAGCAGATGGTATAGGCAAAGTTAATTTTTCTGATTCTATTGCTGCTTATTTTTGCCTTATAGCTGGCCTTGGCATTAGAAATTATGGAATACGAGAGGCTGCAAAAGTTAGGGATGATAAATATAAGCTGACTAAGTTTTCACAGGAAATGATTATTATCAATTTAATTTCCACAGTTTTTGCATATATTATGTTTTTTATCCTCATTTTTAATGTCTCAAAGTTTTCTAGTTATAATAACTTATTATTAATTCATTCTCTTAATATTGGTTTATCTGCACTTGGTATGGATTGGCTCTATAACGCTCTTGAAGAGTATAAATATATCACCATTAGAACAATTCTATTCCAAATTGTTGCCCTTATCTTAATGGTTTTGTTTGTTAAGACTGCTGATGATTATGTAATATATGCAGCACTAATGGTATTCGCCACTAGCGGTTCTTTTGTTTTAAACTTTTTCAATGCTAGACATTATATTAGTTTTAAACCAGTAAAAAACTATGAATTTAAAAAGCATTTCAAACCCATATTAACTCTTTTTGCAATGGTTGTCTCAATTAATTTATATACTAGTCTCGATTCTACAATGCTTGGTTTTATATCTGGCGACAAATCTGTTGGTTTATACAGCGCCGGTGTTAGAATCAACAAATGGGCAAGTCTTTTGATTATGTCTTTTGGAGTTGTAATCATGCCTAGAATGGCATATTATCTTTCTTTGAAAAACATGAAAGGTTTTGAGAATTTAGTAAAAAAGGCTTTTACTTATGTTTTCAATTATTCTTTGTTAATCTTCACTCTCTTATTTTTACTTAGCGAAGAATTCATATACATTTTTAGTGGTAGTGATTTTGAGAGCGCTAGTTTGACTATGCGCATACTTACACCTATTTTACTTGTTATACCTATAAGTGTTTTGATCAATAATCAAATTTTTATATCTATGGGTAAAGAAAAGCTGATACTTATGGCTACTTTTACTGGTGCAGGTGTGAATTTTATTTGTAACATAATACTAATTCCAATCTTTCATGAAAATGGAGCTGCACTTGGTACAGTTATCGCTGAAACCGCTGTTATGTTAGTTTGCATAACTAACGCTAGAAAGCATCTTACAATCAACTTCAAATCAATTGTAAAGGATTATAAATTTAATATAGCAAGCGCACTTACAATTATCCCAATTGCAATTATAAGCAAAATGTTTTTAGAAAACAAATTACTAGTTACGTTAATAACTATAGCTCTTGGAACAACTGTATATATGGCTTGCCTAAAATTACTTAAAAAGAATTTTACTTTTGATGATTTTTAAACTTAACTAAGTCTTTGCCTTACAACTTCAAAAGCTAATACTCCTGCTGCTACAGATGCGTTAAGTGAATCTATATCACCTTTCATAGGTATAGATGCTACAAAATCGCAAGATTCTTTTACTAATCTGCTAACACCTTCTCCTTCATTGCCTATTATAATTCCGATACTTCCTTTAAAATCAATCTTATACATTGATTCTCCATTCATATCTGCACAAGCAAACCACATACCTTTATCTTTCAATTCTTTTATTGTATTTGTTATGTTTGTTACTTTAGCAACAGGAGTATAGTTTATAGCCCCTGCAGAAGTTTTTGCAACTGTTGCTGTTAGACCAACTGCTCTTCTTTTTGGAATTATAATACCATGGGCACCAGCTAGATTTGCTGTTCTTATAATTGCACCTAAATTGTGAGGATCTTCTATCCCGTCAAGAATAAATATAAAAGGATTTTCATTTTTATCGCTTGCAGCCTTTAATATATCTTCAACTTCAGCATATTCATAAGCAGCTGCATAGGCTACGATTCCTTGATGATTTTCTGTAATTGATATTTGGTCTAATCTTTCTTTAGTTACAAAATTAACTAATGTTCCCGTTTTTCTAGCTTCCTTTATTATAGTGTTTATAGGACCATCATGGCAACCTTGCAAAACATATATCTTATCAATTGTTTTTTCTGAACGAAAAGCTTCAATAACCGCATTTCTACCTTCTATTGTAAATTCTTCATATCTCATAATTAATTAACCTGAACCTTTCGATTGTAATTGGATTTATGCAATCTCAAATTGTTGATTTTATTTTTTAGTGCCATTTATTTAACTTCTACTCTTTTAAAGCCTTCTTTAATAATGTCTAGAAGTCTGCTAGTTTCACCGTTTAGATAAAGATATCCTATTAAGGTTTCATAACCTGTTGCATTTCTATAATCTATAACTTTAGCGTTTTTTGCGGTGCTTGAAGTTTTAGAATTTCTTCCTCGTTTATAGATTGTTATCTCTTCTTGTGTTAGATAATCTTGAAGTGATAATATTATCTTTGCTTGTGTTGTTGCATTTACCATTGAACTAGAAAGTTTGTTAAGCTTATTAACTTGCATATTATTCTTTGTAACTATAATTGTACGAATTACAATTTCATATATAGAATCTCCTATATATGCTAAAGTTAAAGGTGAATATGTTGATAAATCAACGTTTTTCAAATCCATACTTTCTTTAATAATTTCAAATAGGTCTAAGCTCTTTTCCATTTAACACCCTCTCTTGTATCTTCTAAAACTATTCCTTTTGCTAAAAGTTCATTTCTAATCTCATCTGACTTAGCAAAATCTTTGTTTTTTCTGGCCAATTGTCTTTGCTCAATTAAAGCTTCAATATCACTTTCTAAGATTTCTTCTTTCTTTTGCGTAATTATTCCTAATATATCACACAAAGAAGTTATAGTTTCTTTTAATCTTAATAAGTAAGCCTTTGTCTTTTTTTCATTTGCTGTAATGTTTGTGTGCTTAACTATTTCAAACACTACTGAAATTGCATCTGCTGTATTGAAATCATCATCCATTGCCTCTTTAAACTTTTCTATAAGAGAATCGATTATTTTATTATTGCTAATTTCCTCTTCATCTTCTTGTACAAATTCTTCATTGTTTTTAAGGATATCATTTATTTTTTCCACACTTGTAAGAATTCTTTCTAGCCCACTTTTAGATGATTCCATTAATTCCCCACTAAAATTAAGTGGGCTTCTATAATGTGCACTTAACATAAAGAATCTTAATACTTGTAAGTCATACTTTTCACTTATGTCTCTTACTGTAAAGAAATTCCCTAATGATTTTGACATTTTCACTTTATCAATTGTTAAAAATGCATTATGAAGCCAATATTTTGCAAATTGAACTCCATTACAAGCTTCGCTTTGAGCGATTTCATTTTCATGGTGTGGGAAAACCAAATCTTCACCGCCTGCATGAATATCGATTTCGTCACCTAGATATCTCTTTGCCATAACTGAACATTCTATATGCCAGCCTGGTCTTCCTTTACTCCACTTAGAATCCCAATATGGTTCTCCTTCCTTTTTAGGCTTCCATAATACAAAGTCTAGCGGATCTTCTTTGTCATCTCTTCCTGATACTTTTATGTCTCTATGCCCTGCTTGTAAGTCATCAATGTTTTTCTTTGATAGCTTTCCGTACTCGTCAAACTTTCTTGTTCTAAAATATACTGTACCACCTATATCATAAGCAAATCCTTTGTCTATAAGCGTTTGTATCATATCAAGCATACCATTTATCTCATTAGTTGCAAGCGGATGTGTAGTTGCTTCTCTAACGTTCATACCTAGCATATCTTTTTTACATTCATTTATATATCTTGTTGAGATCTCATTTGCAGAAACACCTTCTTCGATAGCCTTATTAATAATTTTGTCGTCTATATCTGTAAAGTTCATTACATAATTAACTTCATAGCCTATATACTCTAGATATCGTCTAGCAGTATCAAAAACTATCATTGGTCTGGCATTACCTATATGTATAAGGTTATAAACTGTAGGTCCACATACATAAATGCTTACCTTCCCTGGTTCAATTGGAACAAATTCTTCTTTCTTTTTTGTTAATGTATTATATACTTTCATATTCTTACCCATGTATAGCATTACTATCAATAATATACATGATTTCCTTTCTTTACTTTTGTTTAATAATTTGGTTTATTTTATTGTTTTTATTTTAGCAACTTCTTCTTCTAATTCTTCAATCCTATTTAAAGACAATTCTAACTGTTCTTTCAGATATTGCAAGTCGTTTTTTACTGGATCTGGCAAATGTATCTGATCCATGTCATTTCTTGGCAGCTTTATATTATCTTGTTTGACTACTCTTCCAGGTACACCTACAACTGTTGAATTAGGTGGAACTTCTTCTAGCACAACACTTCCTGCACCTATTTTAGAATTTTCACCAATAACAAATGAACCTAAAATCTTTGCTCCTGCACTTATCATAACATTATCTTCAATCGTTGGATGTCTTTTTCCACATTCCTTACCTGTACCACCTAAGGTAACGCCTTGATAAATAGTAACATTGTCGCCAATAATAGCAGTCTCTCCAATTACTACACCATGTCCATGATCTATAAATAATCCTTTTCCTATAACTGCTCCTGGGTGAATCTCTATTCCTGTTTTTCTTGCAGATTTTTGTGAAATATATCTAGCTAAAAAATAATGTCCTTTTTTATATAATTTATGAGCTTTTCTATATTTTAAGAGCGCTCTAAAACTAGGGTATAGTAATACCTCTAGACTGGATTTTATGGCTGGATCTCTTTCTCTAATAACTGCTGCTTCTTCTTTAAAATTCTTTATAAATCCCATAATATTTCTCCTATCTAATTTGCAGCTTTTACTTAGAATTAAATACTTGTTTAAAGTAAAAAAACCGCCTCTTAAGTCTAGACAAGACTTAAGAGACGGCTAAACCGCGGTTCCACTCTAATTAAGATATATCAATATCTTCTCTTTAAACTAATAACGAAGTTACCCGTACCTTGCTACTAAATTCACAAGATAAGCTCCTGGAGGCACTTCATATCAAGCTAACAATCAACTACTCTCAGCAAATGTAGTCTTCTCTGTATTGCATCTTAATATTACTCTTTCCATTCATAGCCTTTAAATATGATTATTACTAATACTAAACTTATTAAGTATATTTGTCAATAATTTATACTTATTCAAAAAACTACATTTTATTATTTGTGTCTATATT
>CAZIGN010000043.1:0-6703 GCA_964538805.1 uncultured Lachnospiraceae bacterium | reverse complement strand
TTTTTAAGTTTCTTCTGTAATACAAACCCACTTAAAAAATCCAGTAGTTTCAATTAACCAATTTGTAAATTCGCTTATGTTCATTTCTATACGTCTATCTTCTTTGAAAGATTCTGGTTTTTCCACAATATTATTATCTATTATTACATATTGTCCATTATTATCAGGTATTATATGATCAGTCAAATCAATTACTACACCTTCATAATTAGTATTATCAGCTTTGTAAAATTTATTCAAAATATCACGTAGAAAAGCTCTGATATTTATTAGTCTTACCATTAATTTATTGTTGTTAACATCTTCTATGCTATTGTCAATAATTTCATAATCAATCAAATCATTTTCATAAAAACTAAGCTCTATATAACCACCGTTAATCGATAACTCTTTTTCTAGATCGATAAAATAATCAACTGTTTTATCTACATATATGTCACAATAAAGCATGTATAAAGATTTTGCATACACGCTTAGTGTTGTAAAGTCTTCTTTTGTTGCCTTTCTTTTAATTATGTGCTTCATATCTATGCTAGTCTCTTGCGTTCTTGCCTTAGGATTAACACCTGTTAAACTAGCTTCTTTTTGGCCTAGAAAGCCTAAAGACTCATAATATGAAAAATTGCTAGTTAGCAAAAATGTAAAATATCTTTGAACCGTATCCATATCTTTTAAACATTTAGAAAGCAAATTTTTCATAATGCCCATATTCTTATAATCTTCTTTGGTTGCGACCGCAAAAATATATCCTATATCATATAATTCGCCTCTTATTCTAATCCTTTTAGGAACTATACTAAGCATTGATACTATTTCATCTTCTTTTTCTTCAACTAATATATGGTTTTTATGAATTCTTTCTTGAAAATAATAATCTATAAACTTATCTGAATCATCAAAAGATTGTTTATATAAATCTCTTATCTTGTGTTCTTCACCTTTGTTTAGATATCTCATGCGCACTTAACCTCCATATATTAATTATATTTAGATCTGGAATATATTATACTTTGGTACTAACTTTACTGGATTGTAAGACATCTTTGCTTTTCTTAGGCCTTCAAGACCCATATCGTCTTCCCTATTAACAAATTCAGCTTCTTCAAAACCGTGAATTACAAACTGCTGATTAATATAGTTATAAAGACCTCTTATATCTGGGTTAGCTTTTTCAACATGAATATATGCTGTCTTTTCTGCTGGCGAATAACTACCTAAGGTAAATGCTTCTAACTTTCCATCAATATAAACACCCGCTGCTTTAAACTTTAAGAATCTACAATTTTTAAGAACGTATTCTATACCTAATATCTCATAGTCTACTCTGTTATAGCTATCTTGTATATCTCTTTGTTCTTTCCATACCCTGATAAACTTTAGGACTTCTTCTTCATCTTCACAAGTTAACATCTTAAATTCAAATCTTCCTTCATAACCTTTAATAAACTGGTTTACGTGATTTTTCTTTTTATGATACTTTTTACCAGTAAGTGTTCTTAGTTTTTCAGCATCATAAACATAATCAAAATACCTTCTATCTTCTTCAACTCTAAACTTATCTTCAGGTAAATCAAGTTCTTTAACCGCTTCTTCATCTACCACGTACATTGTTAGTTTTTTACCTAATTCCTTATTAAAGTAATTAACTAGTTGAGCAAAACAATCTTTAATGTTTTCTTTTTTACAAAGCGGTGCTGCTGAAAACACCTCTTCTTTATTATCATATACAAACAATAAACCTTTATCTGTAATTATATATTTTGTGTTGTAATAAATACTCCATATATAAGAATCTAATATGATATTTTCACAAGTTCCAGTATACCTATAATTAAAATATTCCTTAAGCATCTGATAGTCCTCTGGTTTTATATCATTTAATTCGTATTCTTCTAATAAATTGTCTTTGTTTTTTATTGCATCTATTGTTGTCAACTTTAACACTCCTTTACTTTTTATGGCATCCACTACAACCGCCACAATCTTTCTTCTTTTCTTCTACTTCATCTAAATAGGTATAAAAACCAACTTCGCTAATTAGCGTGATAGATTGGGCTGATATACCTTCTTTTTTACCTGTAAAGCCCAAACCTTCTTCTGTTGTCGCTTTAATATTTATCATCTTAGAATTGATTTTTAACGCCTCTGAAATTATAGTCTTCATATCTTCAATATATGGGGCCATTTTGGGTTCTTGTGCTATAATTGTTGCATCTATGTTATTTATAACAAAATAATTATCATCTAGTAATTTTCCTACTCTTTCAAGTAAATCAATGCTTGAAATACCCTTAAATTCATCACTCGAATCCGGAAAATGTTTTCCTATATCGCCTAATCCTGCTGCACCTAGCAATGAATCCATTATTGCATGGGTTAGCACATCTGCATCCGAATGACCAAGAAGACCTAACTCATAAGGTATATTAACACCACCTATTATAAGTTTTCTATCTTTTACTAATCTGTGAACATCATATCCCATTCCAACTCTCATAATAACACACTGTAAAAACAGTCCTATAAAGGCTCCTTTGCAATTTAATTTTCTAGTGAATTAACAGCTTTACTTAGCTTGGGTTTGAAAGCTTTTTTGTAGTCTATAACATAAACTGCGTAATACATAACCACTGCAAGTAAAACACCTGCAATTGCATCTAGAATTGAATGTTGCTTTAAAAACATAGTTGATAAAATTATCAAAACACTAAGAATCACTGATCCAATCTTGATAAACATTATATTTTTTAGTTTTTCACTTCTAAATATAACTAAAATGGCTGCAAAAGAATTATATGAATGAATACTTGGAAACACATTCGTATCAGTATCTACATGATAAACAACCGCTAGCATTCTAGTAAATATATTATCTTTTCCCGAAAAATCAGGCATTCTTAAGTCTTGTCCATTAGGCCATAGGGTACAAACCAATAAACATATACTCATTCCTACAAAAAAATAAATACATAATTGATAAAACTCTTTTTTTGAAACAAAAAATATATAAATAAACAAAACTGGAATGTATACAAACCAAAGCAAATAAGGAACAATAAAATACTCACAAAAAGGTATAATATCATCAATAGCAACTCTTACTATAGTATATTCGCTGTCTGGAGTAATAGTCTTTTCTAGCCACATAAACCAGGGTATATACAAAAATATGTACAATAGCGGCCAAACATGACCATACTTTTTCAATAATTTTTTCATTTAAGATTTAATCAATCACAATATGTGAAACTGCCTTCTAGTTAAAAGAATTCAAACGGCAGTCCTTTCAAATAATTTTCTTTTAACTTTTTTATCTTATGAAACATCTTAAGTTATAATATTCATTTTTTCATAATTATTGATTATTTTAATATTATTATGTCTTCCATGAGTTTCTCCATCAGTATGTATAGTCATATATCTATCGCTATTAACTGATATTTCTTCACCTCTAAAAACTCTTACACCTTTACAATTGATATGCTTGCCTTGTTTTGCTAGCGGAAACATAAACAATGCTTTTATCTTTGATATTCCGTGAACGACACACACGTCTGTTAGTGAATCTGTATTGACTGCATCAGGACAAAATGGATATCCTCCACCTTCATACTTTTGAACATGAAAAGATGAAAATAATACTTTTTTAATACTAACTGTTATTCCATCTATTTCAAATTCTGCATCAAAAAACCTTGACATAAACAATCTTTTTATTCCAATAGCTGTATATGTAAGCTTTCCGATTTTGAGCTTATTAAAAACCTTTTTAATTCTTCCTTTTTCTGCTTCTTCACTTATATCTGCATCATAGCCAAAACCTGCACTAACTAAAAATCGTCTTTTTGTTCCTGAATATATAGCAACACCAACATCAACAGTTTTAATCGAACTACTCTTTATGATATTGTCTAAATACTCTTCTAAATTATTATATTTAATCATTAAACTCTTAGCAAAATCATTTCCAGATCCAGTAGGAATAAAGGCAAATCTAATGTTTTTCAAACTTACAGTACCATTAATGGCTTCATTAAAGGTTCCGTCACCACCTATTATCACTACAGTAATAAACTCACCATCCAAAAGATATTGTACTTTTTTTGATATTTCGCTCATTAAAATAGCCGCATGTCCCTCATATAAGGTGTCATATACTTCAAAATCTATCTTTTTTTCTTCTAGTTTATTCTTTATAAACGACCAAGTATTATTTTTGTTACCAGATCTAGCATTTGGGTTAAGTATAAAATATAACATCATATTTCCCATGCCTTTCAATTTTGGGTAAACTTATAAGCAATACATTATATGAATTTTTTAACAGTTACCGTAAAGTTTAGTATATCATAGAAGTTATAACTATAAAACAAATAAATAAAAATTTAATATTTTTCAATATCAAATCTTTATTTATCAGTATTTATTGCTTTTTATATTTAATTATTTATAAGTTTCAAGACTTTATATTCATACTTTTCTAGAACAAATTCATTTAATTTAACATTATTCAATATATCAATGCCTTCTCGTAAAAGTTTTACTTTCTTTTTACTGTCTGTAAAGTTCATTACAAAATAAAACTCTTCACCGTTTGCATATCTTGTTGTAACGGATACTCCATCTTCAGCTTCTAGTTCTGGTCTATTGATTTTTAATTCATTAATCAAATCTGTATAAAAATCTTTAAGATAATCACTACTAGTCCTAGTTGCTATGTAATAGCATTTTCCTTTACCATAAGTATTTAGAGTAACAGCAGGCATATCTTTGTAGAAATCCTCATTATATGTTGCTAAAACAGATAAGGTTTCAGACCTTTTGTGTATAACCTCACAATAGGTGTTACATTCATAAACTTTGCCATCTTTTGTTGTTATACTATTTTTATCTGTCTTATACAAAGGATCAACCTCTTCAGCCCATATTCCTGTAAGTTCCATTAATCCATCTCCAGGAAATCCTCCTAAATAACACAAATCATTTTCATTAACGTAACCAGTAACATATGTAAACACAAGTGTTCCACCATTTTTAACATACTCTTTAAGTTTAGTTGCAACACCTTTTTTAGACATATACATCATTGGTGCTATAACAATCTTATAACTAGAAAGTTCTTGATCCTGATCATTAATATCCACAGGTATTCCATTTTCCCAAAATGTTTTATAATGATTAACACAAGTTTCTTCATATCTTCTATCTTTATTTAGTCCTTGAAGTTCATCTAATGCCCATCTATTATCCCAATCAAAAAGTATTGCAACTTCTGGAATTACGTTTGTTCCTACGATTTCTGACATTTTAGATAATTCTTCTCCTAGTTTTGCAACTTCCTTAAACACTCTTGTATCTTCTTTTCCATAATGATCAACTACAGCTCCATGCAACTTTTCACTAGAACCTCTTGATTTTCTCCACTGAAAATATTGCACACTATCAGAACCATGAGCCACAGCCTGTATAGAAGATAATCTGTGCATACCTGGTCTTTTTAATTTGTTTACTTCTTGCCAGTTAACATTACTTGGAGTGCTTTCCATTAATAAAAATGGTTGCTTTTTAAGTGATCTATTAAGGTCATGTAAAAAACCTATTTTAATTGCTGTATCAATTTCTGATTCATAATCATTATGCCAAGAAGGATAGCTATCCCAAGTAATAATATCTACATATTCTGCCATTTTATAATAATCTAGTCCATAAAATGTTCCCATTAAATTAGTCGCAACAGGAATGTCCGGTGTTATCATTCTTAATGGTTCTATTTCATTTTTCATAAACTCATTAGTTTGATAAGTTACAAATCTTCTCCAGTCAAGCATCAGACCATGTATAAACTGTTCACCATGTGGAGCAGGTGATTCTATCTCATCGAAACTACTGTATTCATGACTCCAAAATCTTGTCCACCACTGATCATTTAGATAATTAATATCATTATTATACTTTTCTCTTAAAAAATCCCTAAATGCTTCCTGGCATAATTCACAGTGACACTCTCCACCATATTCATTTGATATATGCCACATCTTAAGTGCTTTTCTATCTTTATATCTATTCGCAAGCATAGTGTTCATCTGCTTTACTTTTTCTCTATAATAAGGTGCTGTGTAACAGTGATTATGTCTAAAACCATGAAGATTTTTTACTCTGTTTGCTTCTACCCTCAAACATTCACTATGATTTTTATCCATCCAAGCTGGCCTTGCTCCAGAAGGAGTTGCTAAAAAGGCATCTATACCTGCTTCTTCTAATCTATCAAACACTTCATCTAGCCAAGTAAAGTTATAAACACCTTCTTCAGGTTCTAGTGCTTTCCAAGAAAAAATCCCTATTGACACTTCATTCATACCAGCTAGTTTCATTAATCTCATGTCTTCATTAAGTATATCTGGCATGCCTAGCCACTGATCTGGATTATAATCTGCTCCATGAATCATTTTATCTGTAACACTAAATGCTTTTTTTATATTCTTATTCATTATATTATAATTATTCCTTTCTAAACTTATATGAATAATATTATAACATCGCTAGTTTGTAATAACAATCTTGTTTTATAACAAAAAAGTTCTTCTTTTTTTATAAAAAAAACTCCAAACATATAGTTTGAAGTTTAAGTAGCGGAAAAGGGATTTGAACCCATGACACCACGGGTATGAACCGTGTGCTCTAGCCAACTGAGCTATTCCGCCAT
>CAZIGN010000042.1:0-14242 GCA_964538805.1 uncultured Lachnospiraceae bacterium | reverse complement strand
ATAAAAATGAACATTAAACTATAAATATAAAGACAGGAGTCAACATGAAAAAAGCTATGATACTTGGAACAGGTGCTTATGTTCCAAAACATGTTATGACAAATGATGATTTAAGTAATATTGTCGATACTAGTGATGAATGGATAAGTACTAGAACTGGTATTAAAAAAAGACATATTTCTACAGGTGAAACGACTAGTGAGCTTGGATTAGAAGCAGCAAGGATTGCTATTAAAGAAGCAAAAGTTGATCCATTAGAAATAGATTTAATCATTTGTGCAACTATTACCCCAGATTCATTTATGCCAGCAACAGCTTGTGTGATACAGGCAAAACTTGAAGCAAAAAATGCAGTAGCCTTTGATATTTCAGCAGCTTGTAGCGGTCTTGTTGTAGGCATGCTAATTGCGAGACAATTTATTGAAACAGGTGCATACAAAAAGGTCTTAGTAATTGGGTCTGAAACACTATCAAGAATAATAGATTGGACAGATAGAAGTACTTGCGTACTTTTTGGAGATGGAGCAGGAGCAATACTTCTTGGAGCTAATGAAAATGATGATTTATCAGGAATACTTCAAACTAGTATGATAAGCACTGGAAATAAAGGAGAGTTTTTGACTTGTCCTGCTATTCCACTTAATAATACACTCTATAAATCAGAAGAAGTAAAGGCTTATATGGCTATGGATGGTGGAGAAGTATTTAAGTTTGCAGTAAAGAGTATATCAACACATATTAAAGAAGTTGTATCTAAAGAAGGATTGACTTTTGATGATATAAAATACATAGTTCCACATCAAGCAAATGTTAGAATAATATCATTTGCAGCAAAAACCCTTGGTATAGAAGAAGAAAGATTTTATCTTAACCTTGAAAACTACGGTAACACCTCATCAGCTAGTATTGGAATCGCGCTAGATGAACTTATAAGAAGTGGCAAAGTAAAAAAAGGTGACAAGCTTGTTTTAGCTGGATTTGGCGGTGGAATGACTGCTGGAGCAATATTAATTCAGTTATAGGCTTCACATATATTTTAACTAATACTTTGATTATCAAACTAAAAAAGTGTCAAAGTATCAAACAAATAATAACTCAAATCAAAGGAGAAAAAAGACATGACATTTGAAAAAATCACATCAATTATCGCAGAACAATTAGGAATCGAAGCAGACACAATTAAATTAGAGAATTCATTTAAGGAAGATTTAGGAGTTGATTCACTTGATTTATTCCAAATAATTATGGCTCTTGAAGAAGAATATGAAGTAGAAATTCCTACTGAAGAAGCTGAAAAAATCATTACTGTTGGTGATGCTGTGGCATACATCGATGAAAGAGTTAACTAATATATAGTAGAAAAGAGGAAAGAAATGTCTAATAGATTTTGTGATTTAGTAGGTGCTAAATATCCAATTATGCAAGGTGCCATGGCAAGAATATCAGATGCTTCTCTAGCAGCTGCAGTATCAGCAGCTGGCGGAATTGGAATAATAGCTGGAATGAACGTGCCAACAGAGATTCTAAGAGCGCAGATAAGAAAAGCAAAAGAGATTACAGATAATCCATTTGGAGTAAATGTAATGCTTATGGCGGATAATGCAGAAGAAGTTGCAAACCTAGTAGTAGAAGAAGGCGTAAAAGTTGTTACTACAGGTGCGGGACTTCCAGGAAAGTATATACCAATGTGGAAAGAACATGGGATTGTTGTAATTCCAGTTGTTCCTTCTGTTGCAATAGCAAAAATGATGGTACGCTCTGGTTGTGATGCAGTAGTTGCTGAAGGAACAGAATCAGGAGGACATGTTGGAGAATTAACTACAATGGCTTTGCTACCTCAAGTAGTAGATGCAGTTGGAGATAAGATTCCAGTTATAGCAGCGGGTGGTATTGCAGACGGTAGAGGAATAGCAGCAGCATATATGCTTGGTGCATCGGGTGTACAATTAGGTACTAGATTCTTATCTGCTTATGAATGTAATATACATGCTAACTATAAAGCAAAGATTCTTGCTGCAAAAGATATTGATACAGTAGTTACAGGAAGGGCAACAGGTCATCCTGTAAGAGTATTAAAAAACAAATTAACAAGAGCTTTTCTTGATCTAGAAAAAAATGCAGCACCAATTGAAGAATATGAAAAACTTGGAATTGGAGCGCTAAGAAGAGCCGTTGAAGACGGGGATACTGACACAGGATCAATAATGGCTGGTCAAATAGCAGCCTTGGTTAAAAAAGAACAAAGTTGTTCTGAGATTATTGAAGAACTTTTCAAAGAAGCTAAAGAAGTATTTGAAAGTAAAAAAGGATGGTTTTAGATGAGTAAAATAGCGTTTATTTTTTCAGGCCAAGGCGCGCAAAAAGTAGGCATGGGTAAGGATCTTTATGATAATTACCCAGTTGCCAAAAAAGTTTTTGAAGATGCTAAAGAGGCTACGGGATTAGATATAGAAAAGATATGTTTTGAAGGTCCAAAAGAAGATTTGGATATGACAGAAAACACACAACCTTGTGTGGTTACAGTTTCACTTGCAGCACTAGCGGTATTAAAAGAAAACAATATCAAACCTGACGTGGTAGCAGGGCTTAGTTTAGGAGAGTATTCTGCACTAACAGCCGCATCAGTATTTGATACAAAAACAGTTACAAAACTTGTTAGAAAAAGAGGCAGATTTATGCAAGAGGCAGTTGCTGATGTAAAAGGAAAGATGGCAGCAATTCTTGGAGGCAGCATAGAAGCTATCAAAGAAGCCTGTGATAAAGCTAGTGAATTTGGTTATGTAACGCCTGCTAATTACAATTGTCCTGGACAAATAGTAATCGGTGGAGAAGAAACAGCTGTAGACAAAGCAATTGAGTATGCAAAAGAATTAGGAGCACTAAAGGCTATAGTATTACCAGTGAGTGCACCATTCCATACTAAAATGTTACAAAGTGCAGCAGATAAATTAGAAAATGAATTAATAAATATAGATATAAATTCTCCTAATATACCACTTATTTATAATATTACAGGAGAATATTATAAAGATGGTGATAATATAAAAGAGATACTTAAAAATCAGGTTATGAGTTCGGTTTTATGGGAACAAACAATAAGACAAATGATAAAAGATGGTGTTGATACATTTGTAGAAATTGGGCCTGGAACAACATTGACAGGATTCGTTAAAAAGATAGACAAAACTCTAAGAGCTCTTCATTGTGAAGACTCTAAAACAATAGAAGAAGTTATAAAAGAATTGTCATAGAATTAGAATAAAAATAATTCTATATACGAAAGGAAAAAGGTATAATATGTTAACAGGACAAGTAGCGATAGTAACAGGAGCAGCAAGAGGAATAGGAAAAGCAATTGCTTTAGAATTAGCAAGCCTTGGAGCAGATATAGTAATAAATGATATTTCGGTATCAGATGAAGCGAATGAACTTAAAAACGATATAGAAAAAATGGGTAGAAAAGCTGAGATAATATGTTCTGATATTAGTAAATCAGAAGAAGCATTATCATTAGTTAAAGAAACAAAAGAAAAGTTAGGAAGAATAGATATATTAGTAAATAATGCAGGAATAACAAGAGATAATCTATTATTAAAGATGTCAGAAGCGGACTTTGACGCAGTTATAAATGTTAATCTTAAAGGAACATTTAACTGTATTAAGCATGTAACACCAATAATGCTTAAACAAAGAGGTGGCAAGATTATTAACATGGCATCTGTAGTTGCGCTTATGGGAAATGCTGGACAGGCAAACTATTGTGCTTCAAAGGCTGGAATTATCGGACTTACAAGATCAGCAGCTAGAGAACTTGGTAGTAAATCAATCACAGTAAATGCAGTTGCACCAGGATTTATCAACACAAAGATGACAGATGTGCTTCCGGAAGAAGTTAAGAATAATTATATGAAAGAAATACCACTAAAGAAGTTTGGCGAAGTAGAAGACATTGCAAAAACTGTAGCATTTTTAGCATCAGATGCAGCAAACTACATTACTGGTCAAGTTATATCTGTTAATGGTGGATTATACATGTAATAATGTTATATAAAAAATATGCTATAAAAGTTGAGAGAAAACATTAAAGAGAAAGGAATTATATGCATTGCCTATTCTGTCAACTAGATATTTGGCAAAGGCAGTATAAGCTGCAGTATGCATAGGTATAAAGATGGAACAAAGAGTAGTAATTACAGGATTAGGAGCAGTAACTCCTATAGGTAACGATACAACAACTTATTGGAACAGTCTAAAAGATGGAGTATGTGGAATAGATTATATTACTCATTTTGATACTACAGATTTTGCGGTTAAATTTGCAGGTGAAGTAAAAGAATTTGATCCTACAAAAACTATGGATTTTAAAGAAGCAAGAAGAATGGATAGATTTAGTCAATTTGCAGTAGCAAGTGCTGTTCAGGCAGTAGAAGATGCATCGCTAGATATATCTAAAATAGATGTAGATAGATTTGGAGTTATAGTTGGTTCTGGAATAGGAGGAATAGCTGAAACTGCAAAACAATCAAAGATTTTAGATGAAAAAGGTCCAAGAAGAGTAAATCCAATGTTTATACCAACAATCATTGCTAACATGGCAGCTGGTAATGTTGCTATAAAGTTTGGAGCAAAAGGAATCTGTACTAGTATTGTTACAGCTTGTGCTTCAGGAACTCATAGTATTGGTGAAGCATTTAGAAATATCAAACATGGTTATTCTGATGTAATCCTTGCAGGTGGAACAGAAGCATCAATTAATCCTATATCAGTTGCTGGGTTTACTTCAATGACAGCGCTTAATACTTCTGAAGATAAAAACAGAGCTTCAATTCCTTTTGATGCAGATAGAACGGGATTTGTTATGGGAGAAGGAGCAGGAGTTATTGTTTTAGAGAGTTTAGAACATGCGTTAAAAAGGGGTGCTAAAATCTATGCGGAAGTATTAGGTTATGGAGCGACCTGTGATGCTAATCATATAACTTCACCAGCTCCAGATGGAGAAGGTGCAGCAAGAGCTATGTTACTTGCGATTAATGAAGCAAATATAGATAAAAATGAAGTTTCTTATATTAATGCGCATGGGACTAGCACAAAGTACAATGATAAGTTTGAAACAGCAGCTATTAAAAAAGCATTTGAAGATCAAGCTTATAAGATACCTGTAAGTTCAACAAAATCAATGACAGGACATCTACTAGGTGCTGCAGGTGCTATAGAAGCAGTTGCTATAGCAAAAGCTATAGAGGAAGACTTTATACCAGCTACAATCAATCTTATAAATGCTGATCCTGAGTGTGATTTAGATTATGTTGCTAATAAAGGTAGAAACCAAGTTGTAAATTATGCAATGTCAAACTCTTTAGGCTTTGGTGGACATAACGGATGCATACTTTTTGGAAAATATAAAAACGACTAATAAATAATGATTTAACCCAAAAGATTGGAGAAGATTATGGATTATAATATTATAAAGCAATTAATACAAGATATAAGTGAGTCGAATCTAACATCATTTGCATATAAAGACAAGGATGTGGATATTACTTTAGAAAAAAATAATGTTATTCAAGTAGCAAAAGAGATAGTAACAAAAGAACCAGTTAGCGTAGTTGAAAAAGAAACAAAGGTAGAAGAAAGCGCAACAATCATCAGTGCAAATGATAAAAAAACAGGATGTAAAATAGTTACTTCACCAATGGTTGGTACATTTTATGCAGCAGGTTCTCCTGATAAACCACCTATGGTTAAAGTTGGTGATAAAGTTAAAAAGGGTCAAGTTATATGTATAGTTGAAGCTATGAAACTTATGAATGAAATCGAAAGCACAGAAGAAGGTGTGGTAGAAGAAATTCTAGTAGATAATGAAGATATGGTTGAATTTGGTCAGCCAATATTTAGATTAGTGTAAAGCTTATGGATAATAAAGGATTTATAGAAATGGAGAATAGTATGAAGCTTAATATAGAACAAATAATGGAAATAATCCCTCACAGACCGCCGTTTTTATTGTTAGACGCAGTTGATGCTATGAAACCTGGTGAATATTGTATTGCAAGAAAAAATGTATCAATGAACGAACCATTTTTTGTAGGACATTTTCCTGGAAAACCAGTAATGCCAGGTGTGCTAATACTTGAAGCATTAGCTCAAGCAGGTGCAGTAGCAATTCTTTGCAAAGAAGAATTAAAGGGTAAAATTGCATTTTTTGGTGGAATGGAAAAAGTTAAATTCAGAAAACAAGTTGTTCCAGGAGATGTATTAAGACTTGAAACAAGCGTAATCAAATGGAAGGGTAACATAGGAATAGCACAAGGAATCGCATATGTAGACGACAAAGTTGCAGCATCAGCTGAACTTACTGTTATTATTATGTAGAAAGAGGTAGTGTATGTTTCGTAGAATATTAATTGCAAATCGTGGTGAAATCGCAGTAAGAATAATAAGAGCCTGCAAAGAGATGGGAATTGAAACTGTTGCAGTATATTCAGAAGCTGACAAAGATGCACTTTTTGTAAAAATGGCAGATAAAGCTGTGTGTATTGGAAAAGCTAAATCAAAAGATAGCTATCTAAACATGGAAAATATTATAAGTGCAACAATATTAACAGGTGCACAAGCTATTCATCCAGGATTTGGTTTCTTATCTGAAAACTCTACCTTTGCAAGAATGTGTAAAGATTGTAATATAAAGTTCATCGGACCTGATGCTGATATAATTGATCTAATGGGTAATAAGTCTAAAGCACGCGAAACCATGATTAACGCAGAAGTTCCTGTAGTTCCTGGAAGTGACGGAGATGTTTTTGATGCACAAGATGGATTAAAAATAGCAGAAAAGATAGGATTTCCTATTATGATTAAAGCAGCAGCTGGTGGCGGTGGAAAAGGCATGAGAGCATCGTTTTCTAAGGATGATTTTGTAAGTGCATTTGAAACAGCAAGGTCAGAGGCGAAGGCATCATTTAATGATGATAGAATGTATCTTGAAAGACTTATAATAGAACCAAGACATATTGAATTTCAGATATTAGCAGATTCTTACGGAAATGTTATTCACTTAGGGGAAAGAGATTGCTCAATCCAAAGAAGAAATCAAAAAGTTTTAGAAGAATCCCCTTCACCAATAATGAGCGCAAAGCTTAGAAAAATGATGGGCGATGCAGCAGTAAATGCTGCAAAGGCTGTAAAATATGAAAATGCTGGTACAATAGAATTCTTGTTAGATAAAAGTGGTGAATTCTTTTTTATGGAGATGAACACTAGAATACAAGTTGAACATCCTGTAACAGAAGAAGTAACAGGAATTGATTTGTTAAAAAAACAATTAGAAATAGCTTCTGGCGAAAAGTTACATGTTAGACAAGAAGATGTTTTAGTAAAAGGACATGCGATTGAGTGTAGAATAAATGCTGAAAATCCAGAAAAAGGTTTTAGACCATCTCCAGGACTTATTACTAATATGATATTACCAGGTGGCCCTGGAATTAGAATAGATTCAGGAGTTTATCCAGGATATAGAATTCCACCGATTTATGATTCTATGATTGCTAAATTAATTGTTCACGCACCAAATAGAACAGAGGCAATAGCCAGAATGAAAAGAGCACTTGATGAATTTGTTATTGAAGGTGTTGATAATAACATTTCATTTCAAAAAAGCATTATGGAAAACAAAACTTATGTAAGTGGTGAGTTTGATACATCATTTATAGGGAAAGAATATAATTTTTAGCACAAATGAAACTAAAGGGTGAAAAGGCGCGATATGAAACCAAACATTTTTAAGAAAAAATATATGAAACTGGATCTACTTCATAAATCCTTTGAAACTAATAGTGTCATAGGGGTTGATGGAAAAAAACATCTTATAAATGAAGATGAGATTAACAAAAGAAGAATAAGAAGGCCAAATGTACCAGAAGGTATAATGGTTAAGTGCGTGAAATGTGGACAAGCTATATATAATAGGCACCTTGCTGAAAACAATAAAGTTTGTAAACATTGTGAAATGCATTTTAGACTTTCAGTTGATGAAAGAATCAATCTAATAGCAGATGAAGGAAGTTTTGTAGAATTATTTGATGATTTAGAAACTAAAAACCCTATAGACTTTCCAGAATATGAAGAAAAAATTAAAGCACAGATTATAAAAACAGGTTATAAAGAGGCTATAACTACTGGTAAATGTAAGATAAATGGAATGGATACATTTATCTGTGTTATGAATGCTGATTTTATGATGGCTAGCATGGGAAGTGTTGTTGGTGAAAAACTAACAAGGACTTTTGAAAAAGCTACAGCTCAAAGACTGCCAGTAATTGTATACACAGCTTCTGGTGGTGCTAGAATGCAAGAAGGGATTTTTTCTTTGATGCAAATGGCAAAAGTAAGTGGAGCAGTTGCTAGACATTCAAAGCAAGGACTTTTATTTATAAGCTTTCTTACAAATCCAACTTATGGTGGAGTAACTGCAAGCTTTGCTATGGAAGGTGATATTATTTTAGCTGAACCGGGAGCTTTGATTGGTTTTGCAGGACCTAGGGTAATAGAACAAACTATTAGGCAAAAGCTTCCTGAAGGATTTCAAACTTCGGAATTTTTATTAGAACATGGCTTTATTGATGCTATAATTAATAGAAATGAACAAAAAGAAAAGCTAAGCAATATATTAATGCTACATTTAAAAGCTAAAGTTGAAAATAAACCTGCTATTATGAATATGGTTATAAATGGACTCAAACCATTTTTAAACATTGCTTCTAAGAAGTCTGAAAAAAAAGCCAAACAAATGCTTAGTGTGTGGGAAAAAGTTCAAATGGCTAGAGATAAAGAACGTCCTACTGCAATTGATTATGTTAACGAATTATTTACTAACTTTGTGGAATTTCATGGAGATAGATATTTTGGAGATGATCAGGCAATAGTTGGTGGGATTGCGTATTTTAAGGATCAGGCAGTTACTGTAATATGTGAACAAAAGGGAAGAAACACTAAGGAAAATGTTGAAAGAAACTTTGGCATGCCAAATCCTGAAGGTTACAGAAAATCATTAAGACTTATGAAACAAGCAGAAAAGTTCAAAAGACCTGTTATCTGTTTTGTAGATACACCTGGAGCTTATCCTGGACTTGGAGCTGAACAAAGAGGACAAGGAGAAGCGATTGCTAAAAACCTTTTAGAAATGATGATTTTAAAAACTCCGATAATATCATTTATTATAGGTGAAGGCGGAAGTGGCGGAGCTTTAGCACTTGCTGTTGCCGACAAAGTATATATGCTTGAAAATGCAATCTATTCTATATTATCACCAGAAGGTTTTGCTACAATTTTGTGGAAAGACTCTAAACGTGCAAAAGAAGCTTCAAGAATAATGAAACTTACTGCACAAGATTTAAAAGATTATGAAATCATAGATGATATTGTAGAAGAGTCATATAAGGGAGCATCAAAAGATATGAATAATATAGTAGCTTCTATGGAAAACTATATATTTGATAATTTAAAAGAGTATAAGATGATGGATATTGATGTAATTGTTGAAAGAAGATACGATAGATTCAGAAAATTCTAATAATTATCTAAAAATATTTTTTGTGTATATTGCACAAAAAAATATGAAATAAGTTATAATACTAATTAACCCCCGTAAAACAGGTCTTTAAACTTGCTTTTTGCGGGGGTTTTTGTAGCAAAAAACAGTAAAAATAAACGAAAATTTATAAAAATTTTATATGTAGTGAAATGTAACAAAAAATATAATATAACTTCTATATTAAAGATATCTGTGTTATTATATTTAGTGGATGCAAATTTTTGACTAATATGCTTTATTTAACTAGATTAAAAAGCATATTTTAAATAAATTAAAATAAAAAGATTATTTTGATAATATATAGATGAAGACACAAAACAGACTAGAATTGGCAATATGTAGAGATGGAGGATGAGTATGGCAGTTGTTAGAAATAAATTAAGACTTGGAGATGTACTAATAGCTAAAGGAATTATAACTGAAGAACAATTAGGCCTAGCGCTTAAAGAACAAAAGAAAAAAGGCCTTCTTCTAGGAGATACACTTATTGTTTTAGGATACATTTCACAAGATAAGTTAATTGAGGTTCTTAGTGAACAATTAGATATAGAATATGTAGATCTTAGAAAAGCTAACTTTGATGATCAGGCAGTTAATCTAGTTAACGAGAATCTTGTAAAAAGATACACAGCTATACCTATAAGATTTGATGATCATGCTGTTAATATGCTAGTTGTAGCTATGGCAGATCCTATGAATATAGCAGCTATTGATGATATTGGAATAGTTACAGGAATGAGAATAAAACCTGTATTAAGTACAGCTACAGATATTTCTGCTCAGATTGATAAATATTTTGGTAAAAAACAAGCTATGGCAGTAGCAGAGCAATATAAAAAAGAGCAAAGTAGCTTTGAAGTACAAGACGATGAGGAGAATCTTAGAAGAGATAATGTTGAGAATGCTCCTATAGTTCAGTTAGTTAAAGGGATAATAGAACAAGCAGTAAGGCAAAGGGCAAGTGATATTCATATAGAGCCAAGTGAAGATGAAGTAAGAATAAGATATAGAGTCGATGGTGGTTTGTTTGAAGCCATGACTTATGACAAGGCACTTCTTACAGCTATAGTTGCAAGATTAAAAATTATATCAGGAATGGATATTTCTGAAAAGAGAAAACCACAAGATGGAAGAATATCAACGGTGGTTGATAGAAGAGAATATGATATTCGCGTATCTAATCTTCCGACTGTATATGGCGAAAAGATAGTTATGAGAATAGCATCAAAAGAAGGATTTAACAAAAGTAAAAGCGAGCTTGGATTTAGACCTGAAGAATTAAAAAGATTTGATGATATACTTAAAAATCCTCATGGAATCATATTAGTTACAGGGCCAACAGGTAGTGGTAAATCAACTACTCTTTACACAGCACTTAACGAACTAAACACAAGCGACGTTAATATAGTAACAGTTGAAGATCCAGTAGAAGCTAATATTAAAGGAATTAATCAAGTTCAGGTTAATGTAAAAGCTGATATGACATTTGCATCTGCTTTAAGATCGATATTAAGACAAGATCCAGATATTATAATGATAGGTGAGATTCGTGATACTGAGACTGCTCAGATTGCTGTCAAGGCTTCTATCACAGGTCACTTAGTTTGTAGCACCTTACATACTAATAGTACGGCAAGCTCTATAACAAGACTTGCGGATATGGGTGTAGAACCTTATCTTATAAGTGATGCTGTTGTTGGAATAATTGCACAAAGACTTATTAGAAGACTTTGTGAGTGCAAGGAAGAAGTAGAGCCGACACAAGAAGAGATTAGATTGCTAGGATTAGATTCATCTAGTAATAAAAAGATTTACAAACCAAAAGGTTGTAAGGTGTGTAGTAACACAGGTTATTACGGAAGAATTGGTGTTTACGAGATTATGCCTATAACACCATCTCTAAAAAAATTAATATCAGCAAATGTAAGTGCGGATGAGATAAATGATATGGCTGTAAAAGAAGGGATGAGAACTCTAAAAGTTGCAGCTGCAGATTATGTTAAAGAAGGAATAACTTCAATGAGTGAGATACTAAAAATCACTTATGAAGCATAGGTGTAATAATGGTAACTATTGAAGAATTATTAGAAATAGCATCTAGTAAAGGTGCCTCTGATTTACATATAACAGTTGGAGTTCCGCCAAAACTAAGAATTAATGGAGAACTTTGTAATATGGAGTATCCAAGGCTTATGCCTGATGATACAAACCCTATGATTAGAAAGATAATGTCAGAAAGACAGATTAATACACTCGAAGAAAAAGGTGAAGTTGATTTTTCTTTTTCTATACCAAGACTTGGTAGATATAGGGTAAATGTATTTATGCAAAGAGGTTCTATCGCAGCAGCCATAAGATTAGTAGGAACTGTTATTCCACTTCCACATGAATTAGGTCTGCCTCAATCTGTTATAGATTTATACAAGAAAAAAAGAGGGCTTGTTCTTGTTACAGGACCAACGGGAAGTGGTAAATCAACAAGCCTTGCATCAATAATTGGTATGATTAATGAGAATATTAATTCTCATGTAATTACTCTAGAAGATCCCATTGAGTATCTTCATCAACATAATAAGGCAATTGTTAATCAAAGAGAAGTAGGAATTGACACCTTTAGTTATGCAAATGCTCTAAGAGCAGCCCTAAGAGAAGATCCTGATGTTATATTTGTAGGAGAGATGAGAGATTTAGAGACAATATCTACAGCTATAACTGCGGCAGAAACAGGTCATTTAGTATTATCTACTCTTCACACAATTGGTGCAGCGAGTACAATAGATAGAATATTAGATGTATTTCCACCTCATCAACAACAACAAATAAGAATACAATTAGCAATGGTTTTAGAGTCTGTTATTTCACAGCAATTAATACCTACTGCGGATAAAAAGAAAAGAGTGGCAGCTTTTGAAGTAATGCATAGTA
Source organism: uncultured Lachnospiraceae bacterium (assembly GCA_964538805.1). Classification (GTDB taxonomy): domain Bacteria; phylum Bacillota; class Clostridia; order Lachnospirales; family Lachnospiraceae; genus CAZIGN01. Next base: position 1,728 of record CAZIGN010000042.1, on the reverse strand, counting down.
ATGTTGCGGTTAAGAATTTAATAAGAGAAGCAAAGACTTTTCAGATTAATTCTATTATACAAACCAACAAAAAAATCGGCATGCAAACAATGGATGATGCTATATATGAGCTTTTCATATCGGGAAGAATATCTAAGGAAAGTGCCTTAACATTTTCACAAGATATTGCTACTATGGAAAGAAAAATAATAGAAAAATTCTAAAAACTTAGAATGGAGGAGTAAAGTGGCAACCACATTTAATTATAGGATTATTACAAAAGAAGGAAAAGAAAGAAAAGGAAGTATAGATTCGGATTCACTAGAAAAAGCAAAATCTACTATTAAAGGCGAAGGAAGTACAATTATATCGATTAGTGAGGCTAATGCTTTTAACAAGGATTTATCAATATCTTTTGGAACTAAAAAGTTAAAACCAAGAGAGTTAAGTGTGTTTTGTAGGCAGTTTTTAAGCATAATATCAGCAGGTATAAGTATAGTCAATGCACTTTCAATGCTTGCGGAACAAACAGATAATAAAGTATTAAAAGAGGCGCTTTTTAATGTTAAGTCTAATGTCGAAAAAGGAGATACCTTAGCAGGAGCTCTTAAAAAAGAAGGAAAACTTTTCCCGCCCCTTCTTATTAATATGATTGAAGCAGGAGAAGCTTCAGGAAGTCTTGAAAAGTCATTAACAAGAATGTCAGAGCATTTTGAAAAGGATGCTAAAATAAAAGCTTTAGTTAAAAAGGCGATGATATATCCAGCAGCACTTTTGATGGTAATGTTAGGTGTTATAGTTATTATGCTAGTATATGTAATACCTAATTTTGAAGAGATGTTTGATTCTATTGATAGTGAGCTTCCATTATATACTCAGATGGTTGTTAATCTTAGTGATTTTTTAATAGACAATGCTATTGTTTTAATTATAACAATTATTGCACTAGTATTTGTATATAGATGGTATAAATCAACAGAAAATGGAGCAAGACTTTTTTCTATCATTCAACTAAAGATTCCTGTTATAGGAAAGCTTGTTACTAAATCTGCTTCAGCTAGATTCGCAAGAACACTTAGTACGCTAACATCAGCAGGAATGCCTATGGTTGAAGCTATGGAGATAACTGCAAAGACTATGGATAATGTGCTTTTTAGAGATGCTTTATTAGAAGCGAAGATGCAAATTCAAAGAGGTATTCCATTATCAAGTCCGATAAGGTCTTGTGGATTATTTCCTTCAATGGTTATTCATATGATTGGAATAGGTGAAGAAACTGGTAACCTAGAAGAAATGCTTGATAATGTGGCAAGATATTTTGAAGAAGAAGTAGAAGTTGCTACCCAAGAAGTTACAGCACTTATGGAGCCTTTAATAATTGTTGTTATGGCAGTAGTAGTAGGTGCACTAATTATGGCGATTTATTCGCCAATGATGAAATTATACTCGGATATTGGTTAATATTGTGGTATAATAATATTTGGTACTAATTTACTATGCTTTACCCGCAGTAGTAATTTAGATATATAAAAAAGTGGATTAAAGGAGAATAATTATGAGAAAAGAAAACAAAAAAATGAACAACAAAGGTTTCTCTTTAGTAGAACTTATCGTTGTAATCGCAATCATGGCTATACTTATTGGTGTAGTAGGACCACAGGTTATGAAACAAATTGACAAATCAAGAGAATCAAAAGACAAAAGCAATATCGATACTTTATTTACAGCAGTAGGAACAGCTATAGCTGA
>CAZIGN010000041.1:11856-14760 GCA_964538805.1 uncultured Lachnospiraceae bacterium | reverse complement strand
AATATGAACAGAGTACTTTTAGGTGGTAAACATATAATAACTGGTAAATATGGTACAGATTTAGGTAGACAACATTTAGGTGTTGATTTAGTTGCCACAACAAATGGTCAAAATAAAATACTTGACTATATAGTAGCACATTCAGATGGTGTTGTTAAAGAGTTGATGACAACTGTTAGGAGTGGTTCTGGAGACAGAAGTAAGTGGATTGGCAAAACTTATGGTAACTATATACTATTAGAGCATAGTGGTGGTATTCAAACATTATATGCACATTTACAATATGGTAGAGTTGGTGTCAAACTTGGACAAAAGGTAAAAAAAGGTGATATAATTGGTTATATGGGAAGTACTGGTTGGAGTACTGGTGGACATCTTCATTTTGAAGTTAGAAATAAGAATGTAAAAATCAATCCAACACCTTATTTATATAAAGATTTAGATAATTATGGAACTCAAGATATTGTGGAAGAAATTGTTAATACTAGATTTTCAGTTGGTGATGTTGTTGTATTAAACAAAGGTGCTACTTTTATAGGTGGACAAAAACCATTAAGTTTCCTTTTTAATTCCAAATTATATGTAAGGGAAGTTAGAAAAAATGGTGACATAGTGATATCAACATTGGAGAAAGGTGCAGTTACTGGTGCAGTAAATCAAAATGCACTAACATTGGTTACCAAAGCCACAGTTAGTACACCTGGTCCAACTAAACCTGTTGAAGAAAAGCCAGCAGAAGCAGAATTAAAAGTTGGCGATAAGGTTATATTAAATGGTGATGTAACTGCATTTGGCAATAATACTGGAAACAGAATAAAGTATAAAAACAAAACAATGTATGTTGTTGATGTATTACCAGAAAACCAATATACCAATAATATTGGACTTGCACTTAAAAAAGGTGGTGCTAGGAATGGTTGGGCGAATAAAAAATATATAAGAAAAGTGTAGGTATTGCGTATGAGTTTTGAACAAGTTACTTTATTATTATCTTTAATGGGTAGTTTAATAGGTACATTTGGTGGAATAATCATATCAAGCAAACTTACAACTTATAGAATATCCCAACTAGAAAAGAAAGTAGAACAACACAATAATGTTATCCATCGAACATATAAATTGGAACAACAATGTGAACTTTTCAGTGAGAAATTTAAAGTCGCCAATGAAAGAATTAATGATTTGGAAGCCAAATAAATATAGTCCAGCCTGATTTTGCATATGCGAATGATGGTTGGATTTTTTTGTGTCTGCTTTCAAATTTTAACACACTGCTTTCAAATTTTAACACACTGCTTTCAAATTATATCACAATCACATTTTCTAAAGCAATATCATCTTGTAAATAGTGCGTTATCACATTTTTCTAATCAATGTATGTTAATTGTTTGAATTGTGTCAAACATTACACACAATTACAAAAATGCAATGGTTTGAATTTTGTGGTAAGACACTAACTACAATGGTTACAGAAGTTTTTTCTTACAGATAAACAATTCAAGTGTAAGACGCACAACCCTCTGTTTATAAGGCTTGTAGGAATTGTCTTACTATTCTTACACTCTTACAGTATAAAAAAGTAAATAAAATGAAAGATAGTATAAATATATATAAAAATGCGTTTTATCCGTAAGATTGTAAGAAAATCGCTACAACCCTTGCTATTACTGGTCTTACGGTCTTACGGACTGTTTGTAAGAAGTGTAAGAAAGTGTAAGAAGTGTAAGAATGAATAAAATTGGCTTTATTTTAAATAAGTAGTTGACATTATATTATATATGGTATATAATAGTATTAGATTTAAAATAAATAAACAAAGGAGATATTTGTATGAGTTGTAAACAATTAACAGATGAACAACAAAGAATAGTTACAGACAATCATAACCTTATATATTGGTATGCGAGAAATAGAAACCTTAATATAGATGATTGGTATGATTTATTGGCTATTGAATTTTGCGAAACAGTTATGAAGTGGGATAAGGAAAGAGGTGCATTATCTAATTACTTCAAGAAAAGAATGGATAATAAACTCATAAACCATATGAACTCAATTAATTGTCAAAAGAGAAAAGCAGAAGTAATACAATATGTAGAAGAATTACATCAAGATGATGGAGTTGAAAATGACATTTTGTTAAAAGAACTATTAATAGGTGGGATAACACCACTTGAGGCAAAAGTATTAAAAATGAAATATGCTGGATATACACATAAAGAAGTTTGTGAAGTTTTAAACATATCTGGTGTAAAATTAAGAAAAATAATAGCCAAGTTAAGAAAGGAATATCATAATGAATATAAAGATACCACTAAAGATGACCGACAGTAAAATGAAAAACATAATTGATAATATGGTAATATTGGTAGATACAAGAGAACAGAAGAACCAACATATAATAGAATGGTTTGATGAAAACAATATTAAATGGAAATCTGAAAAACTAGATAGTGCAGATTATTCATTCATATTACCAGATTATAGCGAACTCGGTTTTGATAAACAAATTATGGTGGAACGAAAAGGAAGTATTAATGAGATAATTGGAAATCTACTACAAGACACAACAAGATTTAGAAAAGAGTTTGAAAGAATGACCGATTACCAAAGACAACATATAAACATTGTATTGGAAGATTTTACAATAAAGAAAGTGTTGAATGGAACTTATATATCCAAAGTAAATCCAAAAGCTATTATGGGATTGTTTATGACTTTTATGATTGACTTTAAATTACCTTGTTGGTTTATCACAAAAGCAGAAAGTGGATTTACTATATATTCCATTTTAAAATACGAATTGAAAACAGAATTAAGAAAAATTCAAAAAGAAGAAAAAAATAATATAAAAACTATTGACAAACATTTGGATATGTTATAGAATGTAATAGTAGCAAGTGA
>CAZIGN010000041.1:0-11756 GCA_964538805.1 uncultured Lachnospiraceae bacterium | reverse complement strand
TAAAAACTATTGACAAACATTTGGATATGTTATAGAATGTAATAGTAGCAAGTGATTACAACATACAGAAAGGAAATAATATGGATATTAGAATTAACGAATTAACAACAGAAACATTAGTGAATGAGGTAGGAGTTGCTAACCCATTGCACAAAGAGATAGTATCATTGGAGAAATTAATGGAAATGAGTAAGTTTTTAGCAAACTCAACAGTAGTACCGATAGCTTACCAAAACAGACCTGAGAATTGCTTGGTTGCATTGGATATGGCTAATAGAACTGGACTTAGTCCATTGGTAATAATGCAAAATCTCCATGTAATACAAGGTAAACCTAGTTTCTCTGGTAGTGCTATGGCTAGTATGATACGAACATCACCACAGTTTGAAGATGTAAGCCTACATTATGTTGGTAATGAAAAAGATGATAGTTATGGTGCTTATGTTAGTGCTAAAAGAAAATCAAATGGTGAGGTTCTCAAAGGTGGAACAGTTACCATTGGAGTTGCCAAAGCAGAGGGTTGGTATCAAAAAACTGGTAGTAAGTGGAAAACAATGCCAGAAATAATGTTGGCTTATAGGGCATATGCTTGGTTTGGTAGAGTGTACGCACCAGAATTAACAATGGGCCTACAATCCACAGAAGAAGTAGAAGATGTTGGTAAAAAATCAGAAGTGCTAAATCCTTTTGAAAAATAAATTAAAAAATTAGTTGACAACTGACTTCTCTTATGATATTATAGAGAAGTCAAGTAACTAAAAAGAAAGGAGATATTATGTTTAATATATTATGTATATTTGCAATACTTATACAATTGTTACAGATACTTACATTTGCAAAAACATCAACCGATAAGAAAATTAGTGCATTATCATATTGCATAGGACAAACCATATTAATAGTACCACTATTGGTTATCATAATAAGTCTAGGGAGAAATTTATAATGGAAAAAGAAAAATTAAGTTTAGAAAATTACTATAATGATGATGAATACTTTTCAGTTTCAACTTGGAAAAAATATGACAAATGTCAAGAAGATGGTTTAACTGGAGTTTATAATTCAGAAATGAGTATTCCAATGTTAGTTGGTAGTTATGTAGATGCCTATGTTGAGGGTACATTATCAAAATTTAAGGAAGAACACCCTGAAATAATATCTAGTAGAGGTGCTACAAAAGGCGAGTTAAAGAAAGATTATATAAACGCAGATTTGATATGCGAATATATAGACAATGATGAAACCATATCAAAATTCCTTAGTGGTGAAAAACAAACCATTATGTGTGGTAAAATATCAAATGTTCCGTTTAAAATAAAAATGGATAGTTATATTCCAGATACACTAATTGCAGATTTAAAAGTATTAAGGAGTATTAGGAAAGATAATGGACAAATTAGTGATTTTATTGGACAATGGGGATATGATGTACAACTTGCTTGTTATCAAGAAATAGTTAGACAGAATACAGGTAAACAATTACCTTGCTATATTGTAGCAGTAACCAAAGAAACACCAATAGATAGTATTATAATACAAATACCACAGACTTACTTGGATAGAGCATTGTATCGTGTAGAAAGTACAATAGAAAATCATTATAGTGTTAAGTGTGGTGAAAAGGTAGCAGATAGGTGTGGAATATGTAGCACTTGTATCAGAACAAAGAAAACAACAGAACTTATATCATACTCTGATATAATAACAGAATAGGAGAATATTATGAAACTTATAGGTTGTAAACACGAATTAGGAAACATATTATCAATTGAAGTTGGTAAGATATATGATGTAAAAAGATATATTGAATTGAGTGATGAACTTAAAAAGGTAGTATGCGAAAGTAATGTGTCAACAGACAATAAACAATTATTCTATCTACAACCATTAACAGAATTTGTTATGATAGATGAAGAAACACCTATGTTTATAGATGTGTTCGTTGGAATGGGATTTGGTGGCTTATATGAATTATAAAGAACAGTTTATAAAATTAGCAAACACTCATATAAAAAGAAAAGGTATATCGGAATTACTGGAAGCACTTGAAAAAACAGACTTTTTTACTGCACCAGCTAGTACACGATTTCATAATGCAAATGAGGGTGGATTGGTTTCACATTCAATAAATGTATTCCATAATCTAATATTACAAAATGATTTATTAGAAACCAACAAATATTCATTGGAAACATTGGCAATAGTAGGTTTATTCCACGATATATGTAAAATTGGAATGTATGTGGTTGATTATAGAAACACAAAAGATGAATATGGTAAATGGATAAAAGTACCTTATTATACAGTAAAAGACCAATATCCTTATGGACATGGTGAAAAATCAGTTGATTTAATAAGAGACTTTATGACATTAACTGTGGAAGAAAAACTAGCAATAAGATGGCATATGGGTGGGTTTACAGATAGTGTAAAAGGTGGTTCGTACTCATATAATGAAGCTTGTGAAACCACACCATTGGTTATACTAATAAACAACGCAGATATGTGGAGTTCTTTTATAACTGAAAATAATTTAAAAAAGTAGTTGACAAGATATAAACTATATAGTATACTAAATGAGTAAGATAACTAAAAACAAATAAAACAACAGAAAAAGGAGATATTAATATGTCTAGTGTATGGGAAAGATTTAACAACATTGCAAGTAGTGAAGAAGTAAAAGAAGCTATGGAAAAAAAGAAAGAGTTTGCACCACTTGAACCCGGTGAATATGAATGTGTATTGGAAGAAATGACACCAGCTTTAAACAAAACAGGTTTACCAATGTTAAAAGGTAAATTCAGAACAAAAGAAAACAGAGTTATATTCTATAACCAAATGTTACAAAACTTAAATTATCCAGAAATGACTGCTGTTAACATTGCAGACGCAATTGATTTTGTAGGTGGTTTAACTGGAGAAGAATTATCAATCGAAGAACTTGGTGGAATAAGTGGATTTGAAAACTATATTTCAGAAAAAGTTATTTTTGGAAGTGTATACAAAGTAAGAGTATCTTATGGTAAAAAAGATGTAGAAAAACAATTCCCAAAATTAGCAATTATCAGAGATATATCAGATAATGAAGATTTTGTTAACATTCCAGATAATGTAGAAGATGATGGTTTACCATTCAACTAAAATAAAAATAAAAGGGAAGTGTAACAACTTCCTTTTTACATAAGGAGAATTAATATGATAGTTTATGATTTTGAAGTATTTAAGTATGATTGGTTAGTGTGTTGGTTAGATACGGAAACTAGAAAAATGCACTTTATTGTAAATGATAAAGCTAAGTTTGAAAAAATGTACGATTATTATAAGGACACTATTTGGATAGGTTATAATAACAGAGGATATGACCAATTTATAGCAAAAGCGATATTATGCGACTTCAATCCATATGAAGTAAGTGATTTTATAATTAATAAAAACAAAAAAGGACACGAATTTTCAAACTTGTTTAATAAGATAAAAATGTATAATTATGATACATCTGTTGGATTTAGAAGTCTTAAAGAACTTGAAGCTTTTATGGGACACGATATAACAGAAACAAGTGTACCATTTGACATTGACAGAAAATTAACAAGAAAAGAGATATTAATGACACTTGAATATTGTAAGACTGATGTTATGGAAGCGTTCACAATATTTGTAGAAACAGAAAATGAATTTACAAGTCATATTGGACTACTAACAGAGTTTTCATTGCCATTCCATTATATAAATAAAACGAAAGCACAGTTATCGGCAGAAATATTAGGGGCAACACCTGTAAAAAGAGATGATGAATTTGATATAACAATACAAGATAACATAGACTTGGGTAGATATGAATATATAAAAGACCATTTCATAAATTGGGCGAAAAATTCCAAACAATACACAGATATTGCATTAACTACAACCATTGCAAACATTACTCATAAACTAGGTGTAGGTGGAATACATGGTGCTATAAATAAATATGTAAGTGCCACAGATGGTGATTATATAATGGCAGATGTTGAAAGTTATTATCCAGCCGCTATGATTGAATACGATTTATTATCACGAAATGTAGGTAATCAAGGAAGAATAAAATATAGAACAATTAGAGACGAAAGATTAATTATGAAGTCCAATAAAGACAAAAGGGAAAAACCTAGAAAGATTGTATTGAATGGTACATTTGGTGCTTCAAAAGATAAATACAACAAATTATATGACCCGTTACAAGCAAATAATATTTGTATAAATAATCAACTGTTCCTGATTGATTTAATTGATAAATTGGAAGATAAATGCACACTAATACAATCCAATACAGATGGTATATTGGTAAAACTAGATGGTAGAGCAACAGAACAAGAATTTATCGCAATATGTAACGACTGGTCGAAACGAACTCGATTTAAGTTAGGTTTTGATAAATATAAAAGAGTATTTCAGAGAGATGTTAACAATTATATATTGGTTGACGAAAATGGTTATTTGAAACAAAAAGGTGCAAGTTGTAAACATAGAACAATAATAGACAATAATTTACCAATATTGGAAATGGGTATTGTTAATTATTTCACAAAGAATATATCACCAAGAGACACTGTTTATTCTTGCAACGAACTTATCAAATTCCAAAAAGTAGTTAAAGTTTCAAGTTTATATGATTATGCAGTATATGAGAATTTCTTAAAACAAGGAAATATTTATATAAATGCAAATAAAGAAATATATGGTGAGAAAATGCACTATAAAATATATAGAGTATTTGCGTCAACAGACAAGTCTCAGGGTAGTTTATATAAGAAACATAAATCTAGTGATGGAATAAGTGTTGATAAGGTGGCTGGTGTACCTAATCATTGCTTTATTGATAATAGTGATATTACAGATAAGGAATTACCAAAAAACTTAGATAAAGAGTATTATGTTAATTTAATACAAGAAGAAATAAATAACTTCTTTTATGCTATATAGTATTGACATATTTTATAAACTATGATAATATAGTGTAATATTAAGAAAAGGAGAAAATGATGAATTTATTTGATGGATATTTAATAAGTAATGGTAAGAAACCTTTATCATCTGTTAAAAATAAAGATAATTGGTTAACAGAACCACCTACCGATAGTGATTATGTAGGCATACTAAAAGAAAACATAGTACAAGTCGATTTCGACACAGATGAAAGTTCAAAAATAGCAATGAATATAGTGAACAAATACAAGTTAAAATGTGATATATTAAAAACATCAAGAGGTGTACATTTGTATTTCCAAGATGATATGTATATAAAATCACAATCGGTTGGCCTGTATAATGCAATAGGAATAAAATCTGATATTGGATTGGGTAGAAAGAACAGAGTTGTTCCTTTGAGAACTACATCAGAACAAGAAACAGTAACCATAATAAATGGTAAAGAAGAAGTATCAAAGAAAACAGTAACAAAGACAAGAGAATGGTTACAAAAATATGACACAATAGATGTACTACCTTGTTATTTCAGACCAATATCAAGTAAGGATTTTAGATTGGCAACTTGTGATACTCGCAATCAATCATTATTCACTTATATATTGGCTTTGCAATCTTATGACTTCAACAAAGAAGAAATAAGAAAGACCATAAAGGTAATAAATGAGTTTATACTATACGAGCCACTTCCAGATAATGAAATAGACCAAATAACAAGAGACGAAGCATTTTCAGAAGAATTATTTTTCACATCAGAGGGTAAGTTTATGCACGATAGATTTGGTAATTATATGTTAACAAATTCCAACATAATACTGATTGATAATTTACCTCACATTTATACATCAAATGGATTGTACTCAAATGATGCTATGGAATTTGAAAGGTTTATGATAAAAAAGATACCTCATTTAAAAGATACTCAACGAAAAGAAGTATATAAATATATAAACCTACAATGTAAAAAAGTTGGTACATTTTCCAATCCAAAATTCATAGGGTTTAATTCAGAAATATATGATATACATTCAGATGAAACTCATAATTACAATCCAAATTTCATAATGAACAATAAGATAAATTATGATTATGACAAAAATGCGTATGATGAAATTATGGATAAAACACTTGACAAAGTATGTTGCAATGACAAACAAGTAAGGGCATTATTGGAAGAAATGATTGGATATTCACTTTACAGAAAAAACACTATGCAAGTATGCTTCATACTAACTGGTGGTGGTAGTAATGGTAAATCAACTATACTTAACTGTATAAAAAAGTTAATCGGAAAAGGTAATTATACAAGCTTAGATTTAGCAGAATTAGAAGATACATTTAAGCCATCTGAACTCTATTGTAAACTAGCCAACATTGGTGATGATATAAGTAGTAAATATTTAGAAACATCATCTGTATTTAAAAAGTGTGTAACTGGTGAGAGTTTTATGGTACAAAAGAAGTATGGACAACCATTTGAATTGGAAAGTTATGCTACTCAAATCTTTTGTGCAAACGAATTACCACCAGTTAAAGACAAATCAGATGGTTTTAATCGAAGATTGGTAATAGTTCCATTCAAGGCAAAATTTAGCAATACAGATGTTGATTATGACCCTTTCATAGAAGATAAGTTATTAAGTGATAGTGCAATAACCTATTTGTTAAAACTAGCAATAGATGGCTTAAAAAGAGTATTGCTTACTAAGAAATTCACAATCTCTGATATTGGAGAGAAAGAAAAAACTGAATATGTAAAATCCAATAATAATTTACTTGAATGGTTTGATGATGAACCATCAATTGAAAATAATTCAGTTAATGATGTGTATGTAAATTATTCTGTATGGTGTGTTCAAAATGGATATATCCCATTGAAGAAAGCTAACTTTAGCAAGGAGATAAGACAGTTACTAAAGTTGAAATCAGAGCCAAAATATATTGATGGTAAAACTGTTAGAGTTTTTGTAAAAGATTAAAAAAAAAAGGTTGACAACAACTGTTATGTATGATAAAATAAGTATATCAAATAACAGTTGTTGTATTAACTAGAAAGGAATAATATGAAATTTAAAAGAGGAGACATTGTATTGGCAGAACTAGGAACAGGTATTGGTTCTGAACAAAACGGAACAAGGCCAGTATTAATAGTATCAAATGATATTGGAAATACACACGCTTCAACCATAACCATTGCACCAATAACAAGTGCAAAAAAGAACTTTGGAAAAACACATATCGCAATTGAATTAGTAGCACCTAGTACAATATTATGCGAAGCTTGTAGAACTATTGATAAAAAAAGATGTATAAAATTTATCAAATGTTTAGATACATTAACAATGAATGAAGTTAATGAAAAATTAAAAATAGCACTTGGTATATAGTGCAGAATGGAGATATTATGGTAGGTAAATTATTTACAAACAACTGTCCAAAATGTAGAATGTTAAAAGAATTATTGGACAAAAACAATATGGCATACACAACCGAATATGAACTTGGTGAAATTGTATCACAAGGCATTTTCAAATTGCCAATATTCAAATACAGACAAGAGTATTTTGATTATGACGAAACAATAGAATTATTAAGGGGGTTGAAAAATAGAAATGGCAAAAGAATGGCAGAATAAAAATCAATTATTGAATAGTGAGAATTTAGTAAATGCTTATATAACATCTAGTGATTGGAGAACAAAAGAAAACTCAAATTCACCTATGAGTTTTGGGGCATTGAACAAGTATATAACTGGAGAAGTTACAAAGAACTATTGGTTGAATAGTGTATACACAGAAGATATAAAGGCTTCATATTTGAATGGAGAATTACACATACACGATTTAGGTGCATTAACAATTTATTGTTGTGGTTATTCTCTTGAAAATATATTAATGTTGGGTGTGCAAGGAATATCTAATATTCCAGTATCTAGTCCAGCAAAGCATTTTCAAAGTGCGTTATCACAAATAGTAAACTTAGCAACAATCTATCAGAATGAGATAGCCGGTGCAGTTGCTTTTAATAGCTTGGACACACTACTTGCACCATTTATAAGATATGATAACTTAACTGAAAAAGAAGTAAAACAACACTTGCAAGATTTCATATATGCAATAAATTCCAATTCACGAATGGGAAGTGAACCAGCTTTCACTAATGTAACACTAGATGTTGTACCTACATCTGAAATGGCTAAAAAGAATATAATCATAGGTGGCGAATATAAAGACGAAAAGTATGGTGATTTCCAAAAAGAAATGGATTTGTTTAATGATGTATTTTGTAGTATAATGCTAGAAGGAGATTTTGTAGGAAAACCATTTGCTTATCCAATCGTAACTTATAACATAGGAAAGAATTTTGATTGGGATAGTCCGAGAACGGATAAAATGTTTGAAATGGCTGGAAAATTTGGTTATCCTTATTTTGCCAATTATATTAATTCAGAATTAGACGAGGGTGATTTAAGAAGTATGTGTTGTAGACTTAGACTTGATTTAACTGAATTAAAGAAAAGAAATGGTGGTCTATTTGGTTCTGGTGATAGCACAGGTTCTATTGGAGTTGTTACCATAAACTTACCAAGAATAGCATATAAAACAGACAATCTAAACGATTTTTATAAAGAATTAGACAGATTATTGAATATCGCAAAAGATAGCCTTGAAATAAAAAGAAAGTTTTTACAAGAAACAATACTAGATAACAATATGCTACCAGCTTTCTCAACATATGTTGGTACTATCGACAATCATTTTTCAACCATAGGCATTATTGGAATGAATGAAATGTGTATGAATTTCTATGGAGTTGGTATAAAAACCGATTTAGGTAAGGAATTTGCAACTGATGTTAATAAATTCATATTGAATAAATTAGTTGATTTCCAAGTAGAAACTGGTCATTTGTATAACTATGAAGCAACTCCAGCAGAAAGCACTTGTTATAGACTAGCTAAGTCGGATAAAGCAGAATTTCCAGATATAAAGACACAAGGAACTGATGACGCACCATACTACACAAATAGTTGTCATATTCCAGTAGCAGAAATAGTTAATATTATGGACACTTATGAACATCAAGATGAATTACAATCTCAATTTACTGGTGGTACTGTTATTCACAATTATTTACAAGGTTCAATAAGTGGTGAAAAAGCAAAGCATATAATAAAAACAATATTGACTAAGTATAAAGCACCATATACAAGCCTTAGTCCAATAAACAGATATTGTAAAGAACATGGTTATATTGACGCAATCACAGAAAAATGTCCTCATTGTGACACACAACTAGAATTGTACCAAAGAATAACTGGATATTTAAGACCAGTGTCTAAATTCAACATTGGAAAAACACAAGAATACAAGGATAGAAACCAACTGAAAGGGGATAATGATTTGACTTATGAAAATTAGATATAAAGCAATAGAACACGAAAGAACAGAAGATAGTCCATTTGTATCGGCTTTAATATCTGGAATAAGTTGTGGTAATAGATGTAAGGGTTGCCACAACAAAGAATTGAAAACACAACCAATTATATTTGAGAATGAAGCAATTGACATTATAAAAGAGATTGTTAAAAATCCATTCAATCAAGGAATTGTATTAGGTGGATTGGAATGGTCTGAACAAGTTTTTGAAATGCTAGAATTGATAAAAATAGCAAGACAATATGATTTGTCTATTATGATATACACTGGACTTGATTTAGTTGAATTTCACGCAAGAATAGGGGTTGCTTGTGCAGATAAATTTGGATTTGACAACAAGGTTTCTGAAAAAATGTTAGTCGAAAATGATAATTCATTATTTGCAATAATGGGTGCTTCTGTATTAGATTATTATATAGACAATGATTATTATATAAAAACTGGAAAGTATGACAAAGATGTATTAACAACTGAAAATATCCAATTTGGAGTTATGTTGGCTAGTGCCAATCAAAGAATATACAAGATAAGAGGTAAATCAAATGATAATAAAGATAAAAAGAACTAATTGTAACTCGAAATTACCAATGAGAGCAAATCCAACAGATTGTGGTGCAGACCTAGTAAGTCCAATTACCATAGAAATTCCACCACAAGATTATGCGTTTATTGACTTAGGTTTTCAAATGGAGATACCAGAGAATTATGGTGGCTTCATATATGCAAGAAGTGGTCTAGGTTCGTTTTCAGGCATAACACCTAGAAATTGCGTTGGAGTAATTGATTGTAAATACAGAGGTAATGTTGGAATAATGTTGGAGAACAAAAGTGACGAAAGTTACACAGTAAACAAAGGTGATAGAATAGCACAAATTGTAATAGTTCCAATTGTGGCTTGTGCTTTTGAAGATGTTGAAGAATTAGATGAACTCGAAAATCGTGGTGGTGGTTTTGGTCACTCTGGAAAACAATAGGAGAATAGAATATGTATAATATTAATAAAAACGATATGTTAGTTATAAAAGGTGGTATGTCTGGTAGGTATATTAGGGGTATTTGGAGAGTTTTAAACTATCAATCTAATAGTAGGTTTGCTACAATAACAAATGGTAAAATAGGCTACCAAGTGGATTTGGATAGTGTAATATTTGATATACTTCCAAACAAAATAACTTATGATGTGAAAGTAGGAAACAAAGTAAAATATCTTGGATATGGTGATGGTTTAGTCAATGACGCAGAATATGTAATAAAAGGAATTGAACGAATTGATGATATGGTGTTATTGGTTGTTGAAAAAGAAAACGGAGAATTAAGCTATAACAATGCCAATTATTTTGGTCCAGTTGAAGATGAAACCAATAACGGAGTAGATGAAGAATTGGTGGCATTATTTGTACTACTTATGAAATCGTACAAAACCAAGAACTTTACAGCAGAACATTTAATTGTGGGAAAATTATTAAAGAAATTTGGTTTGTATGAATAGTATAATCACAATAATGGTTTTACTACTAGGTATATTCCAGAGTGAAATAGAAGTTAATTCATTCTGGAAACTACCATCAACTGTTTCAAACAGATACCATACTATATTGGAAATCACGAAAACAGATGATGTTACACAGAGATATTATCCCACAGAAAAAGAATATGAATTATTGTGTAGAGTAGTTATGAGCGAAAGTGGCTGCCAAACATTTGATACAAAAGTAGCAGTAGCAGAAACAATATTGAATAGATATTTTTTAGGATATGGTACGATAGAAGAAATAATAAATCAACCATATCAATATTCAACAAGTGATAATGGTGTACCAAATGAAGAATGTATATTGGCAGTAGACCAAGCAATATCTTACGCAACATACGATACTGATATGATTTATTTTAGACAATATTATTACCACAGTTTCGCAAAAGATTATAAAAAACTAGATGATTTATATTTTTCTAAAAAATAATACTAATAAGTGTTGACAACCCAGCCAAGATGGTGTATACTTTGATTATCCAATAAGGAAGTCGAAAGGAGTGTATATGAAGTTTGATATTAAACAAACATCTAATGGTTGGGTTGTTTCACGAATTGGTGGTACATACGAACAACATAGTCACCACAATAACTTATATGGGGCAAAGTTGGTAGTATCATTTATCAAGAAACGAGAATTACCTAAATCTAATTATTTGAAAGGTAGTTGTAAACGATTATTGACAGAAACTGAATATTTAGTATTGCGTAACAAAAACAAGAAAAAATACATTAACAAAAGGAGAAATTAAATGAAAAAAAAATATACTACTTATGGAATTGGCATTTACAAAAAGAAAAGGTGATTTGTTTGAAAG
>CAZIGN010000040.1:2994-15047 GCA_964538805.1 uncultured Lachnospiraceae bacterium | reverse complement strand
GTATTTTAATAAAAATAAATATAAATGTCAATAGGATTAGTGATAAAATAGAAATAAATGAAATAAATAAAAATAAATAACAATATATAATCTAATAATTAATTAAATAAGTTGTTTTTACTTTCTATTTTCCAGTAGATCCAAAGCCTGAATCTCCTCTTTTAGTTTGATTTAATTCATTCACTTCACAAAAACTAGCTGTTAAATATGGAGTTATAACTAATTGAGCGATTCTTTCACTATTTTTCAAGATATAATCTTTATCAGAGTGATTAAATAAAGGAACCATTAACTCACCCCTGTAATCAGAGTCGATAACTCCAACTTTGTTAGCAAGAGCTATACCAAATTTGGTCGAAAGACCAGAGCGAGGATAAACAAGACCAACATAATTATCTGGTATCTCAAGAGCAATACCTGTTGATATCATTACAGTGGCACCGGGCGCAATAATAATGTCATCATCAATACAACAATAAATATCAGCACCTGCAGCAAAAGGGGTTTGATATCTAGGGATAGTAGCACTGTTATTTAGTTTTTTAATATTCACGTTCATATTCATTAGGAACTCTCCTTTAAATAATTTATAATAATTATCAATAAGGTTGATTTTAACAAAATTAAAAACTGCTGTCTACTTAATAACTTATATTTCTTGTATAAATTTAATCCATATGCTAAAATATCAACTATCGTGTAGAAATAAAAAGTTAGTTTAAAATAGAAAGGTGTCACGTTTATAGTGGCTAATTAAGGTAGTTATATGTCAGAGATAAAAAAAGAACATATTCGAAATTTTTGTATAATAGCTCATATTGATCATGGCAAATCAACTTTAGCAGACAGAATAATTGAAAAGACAGGTTTGTTAACAAGTAGAGAGATGCAATCTCAAGTATTAGATAATATGGAATTAGAACGTGAAAGAGGAATCACTATAAAAGCTCAAACGATAAGAACGGTTTATAAAGCTAAAGATGGTGAGGAGTATGTATTTAATTTAATTGATACTCCAGGGCATGTTGATTTTAATTATGAAGTATCTAGAAGTTTAGCAGCTTGTGATGGCGCTATATTAGTAGTAGATGCAGCTCAAGGAATAGAAGCGCAAACTTTAGCTAATGTATACCTTGCAATGGACCATAATCTAGATATCGTTCCAGTAATAAATAAGATAGATTTACCTAGTGCAGAGCCAGAAAGAGTTATGGCTGAAATAGAAGACGTTTTAGGTTTAGAAGCTCATGATGCACCACAGATATCTGCAAAGAATGGAGTTAATATAGAAGATGTTCTTGAAGCAGTTGTTAAAAAAATACCTGCACCAAAAGGTGATATAAACGAACCGTTACAAGCATTAATTTTTGATAGTATTTATGATACTTATAAAGGTGTTATTATTTTTTGCAGAGTTATGAATGGAAAAGTAAAAGTTGGAACACAGGTAAAGATGATGGCTAAGAACACTACGGCTACAGTAGTAGAAGTAGGTTATTTTGGTCCAGGCGCATTCATACCTTGCGAAGAATTATCTTCAGGAATGGTAGGCTATGTAACCGCAAGTATTAAAAACCTTAAGGATACAGCCGTAGGTGATACGATGACTGAACTAAAAAATCCTTGCAAAGAAGCTCTTCCAGGCTATAAAAAAGTAAATTCAATGGTTTATTGTGGACTTTACCCTGCGGATGGTTCAAAATACCCAGATTTAAGAGATGCACTAGATAAATTAAAGTTAAATGATGCATCTTTAAATTATGAACCAGAAACTTCTCTAGCCTTAGGCTTTGGATTTAGATGTGGATTTTTAGGATTGTTACATCTTGAGATAATTCAAGAAAGACTAGAAAGAGAACATAATCTAGACCTAATAACAACAGCACCGAGTGTTATCTATAAAGTATATAAGACAGATGGAAGTGTTATAGAATTAACTAATCCTTCTAATCTTCCGGATCCTTCAGAAATTGATTATCTTGAAGAACCTATAGTTAAGGCCGAAATAATGGTGACTTCCGAATACATAGGACAAATAATGGAACTATGTCAGGAAAGACGTGGAAGATATATAGGAATGGATTATATAGAAGGAACCAGGGCACTTATTAAGTACGACTTACCATTAAATGAAATAATATATGATTTCTTTGATGCACTTAAATCAAGATCAAAAGGCTATGCATCTTTTGATTATGAGCTTAAAGGATATGAAGAATCTAATTTAGTTAAGTTAGATATTTTGGTAAATAAAGAAGAAGTTGATGCACTTTCGTTTATAGTACATGGAGAAACAGCTTATGAGCGTGGGAAAAAGATGTGCGAGAAACTAAAAGATGAAATACCTAGACAATTATTTGAAATTCCAATACAAGCGGCTATAGGAAGTAAAATAATAGCCAGAGAAACAGTCAAAGCTATGAGAAAAGATGTGTTAGCGAAATGTTATGGCGGAGATATTTCAAGAAAAAGAAAACTTCTTGAAAAACAAAAAGAAGGTAAAAAGAGAATGAGGCTCGTTGGTAATGTTGAAATACCTCAAAAAGCATTTATGAGTGTATTAAAACTTGATGACAAATAATAAAGAGGTTTATTATGGAATTTATTAATTCAAAAAATGACATAGGGATATATATACATATCCCTTTTTGTTTGCAAAAATGTAACTATTGCGATTTTTTATCTTTTGAGAATAAAAATGACGAAAAAAATGATTATGTAAAAGCCTTGGTTAATGAAATAAATAATTATGCAAACATTTTAAAAGATGAAAAAAATAACAAGCAAAAAATCGGAAGTATTTTTTTGGGTGGAGGAACACCATCAGTTTTATCGAAAGAACAAATACTACCTATATTAAAGGCAATAAATAATAGATTTGATATTAATGGGTCAGAATTTACAATAGAGTGTAATCCAAATACAATTGATAAAGAAAAACTGATGTTATATAAAAAAAGCAATATTAATAGAATCAGCATGGGTCTTCAGTCAAGTCATGATGAGGAACTTATAGCTCTTAACAGAGTACATAATTATAGTGATTTTTTAAATGCTTACAATATAATTAAAGAAGTGGGTTTTGAGAATGTAAATATAGACCTTATGTATGGACTACCGAACTCTAATATAGGTAAGTTTGAAAAAACTCTTGATAGATTAGTGGCTTTAAATCCAACACATATATCAGCATATAGTCTTATTTTAGAAGAAAATACGCCACTTAGAGAAATGGTTGAAAATAAAGAAAAAAGCAAAGAATTAACTATGCCTGATGAAGATGAAATACTTAAAATGTCAGAGCTAGTAATTAACAAATTAAAAGAAAAAGGCTATAAAAGATACGAAGTATCAAACTATAAAAAGGAAGGGTATGAGTGTAAACATAATATAGGGTACTGGGAGAACAAACCATATATAGCTATGGGTTTAGGAGCAACAGGATTCTATTATAATAAAGAAAAAGAAAATGAGTTTATTAGATATAAAAACGAAAGTGATTTGTCTAAGTATATAAAAGCAGATGGAAATTTAGAAAAAATAATTATAGAAAAAGAAAACTTAGATGAACTTTCTCTAATAGAAGAATTTATGTTTTTAGGTTTAAGAATGACTAAAGGTATTAGTGTCTTAGAATTTAAAAAAAGATTTGGAAAAGATATATATGAAGTTTATTCAGATGTTCTATTTAAATATTATGAAAAAGAATTGTTGAAAGAAGAAGAAGGTTTCATTAAATTTACAGATAGTGGTCTAAATATAAGTAACTATATTCTGACGGATTTTTTATTTTGATAAAAATACAAAAAAGGTGTTGACAAAGATATTCAATAATGATATTTTATTTATGAAGATATTAGCACTCCTTAATGTTGAGTGCTAACAAAACTGAAAGGAGTGAGTTGATGGAATTAGATGGTAGAAAAAGTAAGATTTTAAATGCTATTATAAAAAACTACCTTGAAACAGGAGAGCCAGTAGGTTCAAGAACTATTTCTAAGGACTCTGAACTAGCTCTTAGCTCTGCTACAATTAGAAACGAGATGGCAGATTTAGAAGAACTAGGATTTATATTCCAACCACATACTTCTTCAGGAAGAATTCCTACAGATAAAGGTTACAGATTATATGTTGATAATCTTATGCAGGAAAAAAAAGAAAGTCTTGACCAAAAAGAAGAAAAGCTATTTGAAAAAGAAAAAGAGATAGATGAGATAAAGCAATATTTAGTTGAAAAAGTTGACAAAGTAGAAGATATGCTAAAAAAAATGGCCAGACAATTAGCTATTAATACAAATTATACTACGATGATATCAACACCACATTATAAAGGTAACAAACTAAAGTTTTTACAATTATCAAAAGTTGAGGAAAACAAGATTCTTTGTGTTATGGTTATTGAAGGTAATATCATTAAGAACAAGATGTTAACAACATCAGAAAAAGTTGATGATGAGAATCTATTAAAACTTAATTTATTACTTAACACAACAATTACTGGACTTACATTAGAACAACTTAATTTAGCCATAATTTCAAAGCTCACAGGTCAGGCAGGAGAACATATTAGCTTTGTAAAAGAGATAATTGAAGCTGTAACAGAAGCGATAAGCGATGAAAAAGATCTTGAGATATTTACTAGTGGTACAACGAACATATTTAAGTATCCTGAATTAAGTTATGATGCTAACAAAGCTAGTGATTTAATATGTACGTTTGAAGAAAAAGAACAATTAATCGAGTTTATTAATGAGTCTTTTGAAAATGAAGAAAACACAGGTATTCAGATATATATTGGAGAAGAAACGCCAGTTCAAACCATGAAAGATTGTAGTGTGGTAACAGCAACCTACGAATTAGAAGATGGTGTAAGAGGTACGATAGGAATTATTGGTCCAAAAAGAATGGATTATGAAAAAGTAGTGGAAACATTAAATACTGTAAAAAAACAGTTAGATGATGTATACAAGAACCATGAAAATAATAGGTGAAGGTGGGACTATTATGAATCATCAAAAAGGAAATGATAATAAGGATAAAATATTTGAGAAAGAAATGAGAAAAGAAATGGAAAATTATAATAACGATAATGTTGCATTAAAAGACGAGTTAGAAGTAGAGAATGTTGAAACAGAAAATACAGAAGCAGAAAATACAGAAACTAAAAACAGCGAAGTAAAAAACGATGAACAAGAGGATCTAATACAAGATGTGACAGATACTTCAGCTAAAGACTCAAAGCATCATAAAGAAAAACATAAAAAGAAAGATAAAAAAGATGCTTTGATTGAAGAAATGACTGATAAATACAAAAGAACATTTGCTGAATTTGATAATTATAGAAAAAGAACAGAAAAAGAAAAATCAGCGATGTATCAAACAGGTGCAAAAGACATAGTAGAAAAGATTTTGCCAGTAATAGATAATTTTGAAAGAGGATTTTCTTCAATAACAGACGAAGAAAAAGAACAACCCTTTGCACAAGGAATGGATATGGTTTATAAGCAGCTTATGACTACATTAGAAGAAGCTGGCTTAAAACAAATAGAAGCATTAAACAATCAATTTGACCCTAACTACCATAATGCGGTAATGCATATAGAAGACGAAGAACTTGATGATAATATAGTTGTTGAGGAATTCCAAAAAGGCTACGTGTATAAAGATACTGTAGTAAGACATAGTATGGTTAAGGTTGCAAACTAATTACAGGAGGAAAAGAAAATGGGTAAAATTATAGGAATTGACTTAGGTACAACAAATTCTTGTGTTGCAGTTATGGAAGGTGGAAAACCTACAGTAATATCAAATCAAGAAGGATTTAGAACAACACCATCTGTTGTTGCATTTACAAAGACAGGAGAAAGATTAGTTGGTGATCCAGCTAAACGTCAGGCTGTAACTAACGCAGATAAGACTATATCATCAATTAAGAGACATATGGGTACAGACTTTAGAGTATCAATTGATGACAAAAAATATTCACCACAAGAAATTTCAGCAATGATTCTTCAAAAACTTAAAGCTGATGCAGAAAGTTATTTAGGAGAAAAAGTAACAGAAGCGGTTATTACTGTTCCTGCATACTTTAATGATGCTGAAAGACAAGCAACTAAAGATGCTGGTAAGATTGCAGGCCTTGAAGTAAAAAGAATAATAAATGAGCCAACTGCAGCAGCACTTTCATATGGTCTTGATAATGAACATGAACAAAAAATCATGGTATACGACCTTGGTGGTGGAACATTTGACGTATCAATAATTGAAATCGGTGATGGAGTTATTGAAGTATTATCAACAGCTGGTGATAACAGATTAGGTGGAGATGACTTTGATGAAAGAGTAACAAAATATTTCATCGAAGAATTTAAAAAAGCAGAAGGTGTAGACTTATCAGCAGATAAGATGGCACTACAAAGAATAAAAGAAGCAGCAGAAAAAGCAAAAAAAGAATTATCAACTGCAACTACTACTAATGTTAACCTTCCTTTTATAACAGCTACTAATGAAGGACCAAAGCATTTTGATATCAATTTAACTAGAGCAAAATTCGATGAATTAACTCATGATTTAGTAGAAAAGACAGCTGAACCAGTTAGAAGAGCATTATCAGATGCAGGAATTAATGCTTCAGAACTTGGAAAAGTATTGTTAGTAGGTGGTTCAACTCGTATGTTAGCAGTTCAAGAAAAAGTTAAGCAATTAACTTCACAAGAACCTTCTAAAGCTCTTAACCCAGATGAATGTGTAGCATTAGGTGCTTCAATTCAAGGCGGTAAATTAGCTGGAGATGCAGGTGCAGGAGAAATCCTTCTACTTGACGTTACACCACTTTCACTTAGTATTGAAACTATGGGTGGAGTTGCTACAAGACTTATCGAAAGAAACACAACTATTCCAACTAAAAAGAGCCAAGTTTTCTCAACAGCCGCTGATAATCAAAGTGCAGTTGATATAAATGTAGTTCAAGGTGAAAGACAATTTGCCAAAGATAATAAGAGTCTTGGACAGTTTAGACTAGACGGTATCCCACCAGCTCCACGTGGAATTCCACAAATCGAAGTAACTTTTGATATTGATGCTAATGGTATTGTTAATGTATCTGCAAAAGACTTAGGAACAGGCAAGGAACAACACATTACAATTACAGCAGGTTCTAATCTTTCAGATGATGATATTGATAAAGCAGTTAAAGAAGCAGCTCAACATGAAGCTGAAGATAAGAAGAGAAAAGAAGGCATAGAAGCTAGAAATGAAGCAGATTCTATGGTATTCCAAACTCAAAAAGCTTTAGACGAAGTTGGAGATAAGATTGATGCAAGTGAAAAAGCAGCAGTTGAAGCTGATTTAAATGCACTTAAAGCATTAATTGAAGCTACTGCAAATGTTGATGTATTGTCAGATTCTCAAGTTGAAGAAATCAAAGCAGCAAAAGAAAAATTGATGACAGGCGCTCAAGCTTTATTTACAAAGATGTATGAACAAGCTCAAGGAGCATCTGCTGGTGCTAATCCTGATATGGGTGCAGACACTACTAATACAGAATCAGCTTATGACGGTGATGTTGTAGATGGAGATTACAAAGAAGTTTAAATAATATTAATACTAGGATTCTTTTTAAGGGTCCTAGTATTTACTAATTGAAGTTGTAAAGAAAATTGATCCATCTGCATATGCGGATGTTTAAGGAGAAAATGATAAGATGGCAGAAAATAAAAGAGATTATTATGAGGTTTTAGGAGTTGCAAAAAGTGCTAGTGATGCAGAATTAAAAAAAGCATATAGAGTACTTGCCAAAAAATATCATCCTGATACTAATCCTGGAAACGCAGAAGCAGAAGCAAAATTTAAAGAAGCATCTGAAGCTTATGCAGTATTAAGTGACCCTGAAAAGAAAAGACAATATGACCAATTTGGACATGCAGCTTTCTCAAACGGCGGTGGTCCAGGTGCGGGTGGTTTTGACTTTGGAGATATGGGTGATATATTCGGAGACATCTTTGGAGATTTTTTTGGCGGTGGACAAAGAAGAAGACCATCTAATGCACCAGCAAAAGGTGATAATATAAGAACTGCTATAAGGATTACTTTTGAAGAAGCTGTTTTTGGCTGTGATAAAGAGATAACACTTAATCTTAAAGAAACTTGTAATACTTGTAGTGGAAGTGGTGCAAAACCAGGAACTAGCAAAGAAACATGTTCAAAATGTGGTGGAAGTGGTCAAATAGTTTATACTCAGCAATCACTTTTTGGTATGGTTAAAAATGTTCAAACTTGTCCAGTATGTAGTGGCGAAGGAAAAGTGATTAAAGACAAATGTACAACATGCTCAGGTTCTGGCTATACTGCAGGAAGAAAGACTATACAAGTTTCAATTCCAGCTGGTATTGATGAAGGTCAAAGCATTAGAATAAGAGATAAAGGTGAGCCAGGTAGAAATGGTGGACCAAGAGGAGACTTGTTAGTTGAAATAAGAGTAACAAAGCATCCTATATTCCAAAGACGTGAATATGAATTATTCTCAACTTCACCAATATCATTTGTGGAAGCTGCACTAGGCGGTGATATTAAAATAAAAACAATCGACGGAGAAGTTCTATTTAATATTAAACCTGGAACACAAACTGATACGAGAATAAGATTAAAAGGTAAAGGTGTACCTACTCTTAGAAATAAAAACATAAGAGGAGATCATTATGTTACTTTAGTTGTTCAAGTGCCTGACAAATTAACAGATGAACAAAAAGAAGCTCTTAGAGTATTTGACAAAACAATGGGTGGTAGTGTAGAATCTGATAAAGGTAATGAAGAAGAAAACACTAACACTAAAACTAATACTGAGAAAAAAGATACTACTGAAAAGTCAAAGAAAAAAGGGTTGAAAGATTTATTTAAGTAAAATCACCAATCCATAAAACTTTTTGAAAAAGATAATAGTATTCTTATTAAAAAGAATGGAGATATTTATGGAGTGGTTAAAGTACACAATAAAAACAACAACAGATGCCGCTGACATTGTCAGCGGTATACTTATGGAAGTTTCAATAACTGACATAGAAATTGAAGATAGAGTGCCGCTTAAAGCAAGCGATATGGGAAAAATGTTTATAGATATACCACCTCAGATGTTACCTGATGATGGGATATCTTATTTGTCGTTTTACCTAAAGGCTAAAGACCAAAAAGATGAAGAGAAGTCTTTATATAATACAGGAACCGAGATTATTTGTACAAATAACAATAAAACTAACGAAGAAATACTAGAAGAAATAAAAAGATTATTAGAAGAGGCTAGAGAATATTGTGATATTGGTGAAGGAACTATAAGTATGACAATAACAGCTGATGAAGATTGGTTAAATAATTGGAAAAAATACTTTAAACCATTTTTGGTTGATAATATATTAATTAAGCCAACTTGGGAAAAAGTAGAAAAAAAAGATGAAGATAAGTTAATAATTGACATAGATCCAGGAACAGCATTTGGAACTGGGAAACATGAAACAACACAGCTTTGCATAGGTCAAATAAAAAAGTATGTAAAAAAAGGTGATATGGTACTAGATGTAGGCTGTGGAAGTGGAATTCTTGCAATAATTGCGCTAAAATTAGGAGCAAGTAAAATAAAAGGAACAGATATAGACGATGAAGCAGTAAAAACTGCTTCACAAAACATGTTGATTAATGGTATAAAAAAAGAAGAGTTTGAATTATATGCAGGTGATATAATATCAGATACAAAATTACAAAATGAAGTGGGTTTTGAAAAATATGATGTAGTAGTTGCTAATATTTTAGCTGACATTATAAAACCATTATCATTAATTATTGATAAACATATGAAAAAAGATGCGATTTTCATATCATCTGGAATTCTTGGCACTAGAGAAGCTGAAGTCATAGAAGTAATGAAAAAAAATGAACACTTAGAAGTTATTGATATTATAACGCAAGGTGAGTGGATATCGATAGTTGCTAAAAAGAAATAAAACAATGTTTTAATAAAGGAGAATCTTATGAATCATTTTTTTACGCCACCAGAAAATATTAGTGAAGAATTTATTAGTATTTTAGGTATAGATGTCAATCATATTAAAAATGTATTAAGAATGAAAGTTGATGAAGAAGTACTTGTAAGTGATGGTTTTGAAAATGATTATTATTGTAAGATATACTCTGTTGATGAAGACGAAATAAAGTTAAAAATCATTAACAAAGAGAAAGCCAAAACAGAATTATCTTCAAAATTTGTTCTTTTTCAAGGACTACCAAAATCAGACAAAATGGAACTGATAGTACAAAAAGCAGTAGAATTGGGTGTTTTTGAGATTGTTCCAGTTCAAACAAAAAGAACTATCGTTAAGTTAGATGAAAAAAAAGAAAAAGCAAAAATTAATAGATGGCAGAGCATTTCAGAAAGTGCAGCTAAACAATGTCAAAGAAATGTTATTCCAAAAATAAAACCAGTTATGACTTTTAATCAGGCTCTTTCTTACGCAAAAGAACTTGATATTAACATAATTCCATATGAAAATTTTAAGGATATTAAATCAACTAGAAAAACTATTGATAATATAAATGAAGGTATGAGCGTAGGTGTTTTTATTGGTCCGGAAGGTGGATTTGACCAAGAAGAGATAAAAAAAGCTTTTGAATATGATGTGATGCCAATATCTCTTGGAAGAAGAATTCTGAGAACAGAAACGGCAGGACTAGCAATATTATCAATTTTAATGTTTAATCTTGAAAAAGAATAATAATATAAACAAGACATTAATTAATACTAAGTTAAGAATTACAGAATGGAGAAAAAATGGTTGTATATCTAGATAACTCAGCTACTACTAGACCTTTTAAAGAAGTAGTATTGCAGATCTCAAAAGTAATGTATGAAGATTATGGTAATCCTTCTTCAATGCATAATATAGGACTTGTAGCTGAACAACATATAAAAAAAGCAAAGGAAATCATAGCTAAAACTATAAAGGCATCAATAAATGAAATTATATTTACTTCTGGTGGAACAGAGTCTAACAACCTTGCAATAATAGGAACTGCACTTGCGGCAAAAAGAACAGGAAACCATATAATAACAACAAACGTTGAGCATCCATCTGTAATAGAAAGTTTAAACTACTTAGAAGAACATGGATTTAGAGTGACAAAGTTAGAAGTGGATAAAAGTGGAAACATAGATATTGAAAAATTCAAAGATGAATTAACCAAAGAGACTATACTAGTTACAATGATGTATGTAAACAATGAAGTGGGATTTGTTTTACCAATAAAAGAAATCGGAAATGTAATAAATGAATTCAACAAATCATCTGAAAATCATAATAAAGTTTTATTTCATGTAGATGCAATTCAGGCTTATGGGAAATATCAAATTTTACCCAAAAATCTTAATATTGATTTAATGTCTGTTAGTGGACACAAGATAAATGGACCTAAAGGAATCGGGTTTTTATATATTAAGGAAAAAACAAAAATCAGACCAACAATAATTGGTGGGGGACAACAAAAAGGATTACGTTCAGGGACTGAAAATGTTTTAGGAATAGTAGGTTTAGGTGAGGCTGTAAAGCTAAGTTATAAGGATTTTGATGAAAAAGTCTTAAAAATCAAACAAGCAAGAGATTATTTGATAACAAAGCTTTCGGATATAGAAGATATTATAATTCATAAAACAAAAAATAGTGCAATACATATAGTTAGTATTGCAATCAAGAATATAAGAAGTGAAGTAATGTTACATGCTCTTGAACAAAAAGGTGTTTATGTTTCGGCAGGCTCAGCCTGTGCATCTAACAAACCTCAGATTAGTCATGTTTTAAAAGCTTTGAAGATTGATAATGAGTTACTTGATAAAACTATAAGATTAAGCCTTAGTGTAGAAACAACCATAGAAGAAATAGATTATGCCACAAAAGAATTGAATGATATAATTTCTAAACTGAAAATTTATATTAGAAAATAAATTCTATAAGTAAAGGTTATTAATAAAAACAATTAATAAAAACAGATGTAAAACACTAATTTAAAAATACAAA
>CAZIGN010000040.1:0-2894 GCA_964538805.1 uncultured Lachnospiraceae bacterium | reverse complement strand
ATTAATAAAAACAATTAATAAAAACAGATGTAAAACACTAATTTAAAAATACAAAATATTAATACATATTAAAAATAAATAATAAGAAATTGGAGAAAAAAATGTTTAAGGCTTTCTTAATAAAATATGCGGAAATTGGAATTAAAGGGAAAAACAGATACATTTTTGAAAATGCATTAGTTTCAAGAATTAAAGATTCTCTTAAAATTGTAAGCGGTAGGTTCGAAGTGCAAAAAGAAGCAGGAAGAATCTATGTTAATTGTAAAAGTGAATACGATTATGACGAAGTAATTGAAGCTCTTAAAAAAGTTTTTGGTATAGCTGGCATATGTCCTTTACTTCAAGTTGAAGATGAAGGTTTTTTAGAACTTAAAAAAACTGTAATAGAATACTTTGATAAAATGTATAAAGATAAAAATGTCACTTTTAAAGTCGAAGCTAGAAGAGCAAGAAAAAATTATGAGAAAAACACTATGGAAATAAATGCTTCGATGGGTGAAGCTTTATTAGAAGCATTTCCAGAATTAAAAGTAGATGTAATTAAACCTCAAATAAGATTGAACATAGAAATCAGACAAAAAATAAACATCTATTCTGTTATCATTCCAGGACCTGGTGGAATGCCTGTTGGAACAGCCGGAAAAGCAATGCTTTTATTGTCAGGAGGCATAGACAGTCCGGTTGCAGGATACATGGTTTCAAAAAGAGGAGTAACTCTTGAGGCTACATATTTTCATGCACCTCCATATACTAGTGAAAGAGCAAAACAAAAAGTA
The DNA here is from genome assembly GCA_964538805.1 of uncultured Lachnospiraceae bacterium. Taxonomy (GTDB): domain Bacteria; phylum Bacillota; class Clostridia; order Lachnospirales; family Lachnospiraceae; genus CAZIGN01. The sequence continues at coordinate 2,118 of CAZIGN010000040.1, read as the reverse complement.
ATAGATTTAGCAAAATTAGTATCTGTTTATTCTGGACCAATTAAATTAAACATAGTTAATTTTACAGATATTCAACTGTATATCTATGAAAAATGTTCACATGATGAATTAACAATAATAATGAGAAGATATATGATGAAGATAGCAGAACACTTTGCAATAGAATCAGGTTGCCATGCACTTATCACAGGTGAAAGTATAGGACAGGTAGCAAGCCAAACTATGCAAAGCCTAGCTGCAACTAATGAAGTATGTACACTACCTGTATATAGACCTGTTATTGCTTTTGATAAACAAGATATCGTAGATATAGCTAACAAAATAAACACTTATGAAACTTCGATTTTGCCTTTTGAAGATTGTTGTACAATATTTGTGGCAAAACACCCAGTTACAAAACCTAATCTAAATATTATCAAGAGGTCAGAAATAAACTTATCAGAAAAAATCGATGAAATGATAAAACAAGCTATAGAGACTACCGAAACTATAATGGTTTCAAACCAAGAATAAACTAGAAAATGGATAAAAAAAGCGTCACCATTAAGGTGACGCTTTAGAAAAAATGAATTATTCTACGATGTATGGCTTAAGTGCTTCTAAAATAGCATCTAAACTGCTGTCTGCATGGATGTTTAAGTCGATAGACTTTGATAAATCTAAGCTGAAAATACCCATTATAGATTTTGCATCTATTACATATCTTCCTGATACTAAATCGAAATCTGTATCAAACTTAGTGATTTCGTTAACGAAAGACTTAACTTTATCGATAGAATTAAGGCAAATCTGTACTGTTTTCATAATAAAACCCTCCTGTTAATATTGTATTAATATTTCTTTATGAATATATAATATAGTACTGTTTTATTTATAAAAAGTCAATAAGAATAATCTAATATTGCACCAAAATGTTGTGATTTTACAACAAATACTCACAAGAGTTATCAAAATATTACTTTTCTAGTTTTTTATAAATAAAAACAATATAAAAACTTAATTATTATTTATTAAATAACAATTGATTTCCTAGTAAAATACTGTATATTATATTTAGCAATAAAAATGATTAAAAATTGAAAGGTACGTAAACAAAATGAAAGTAGCACTACACAATTTAGGTTGCAAAGTAAATTCTTATGAAACAGATGCAATGACTCAGCAATTAGAAACTGCGGGTTATGAAATTGTTCCATTTTCAAAAAAAGCAGATATTTATATTGTAAATACTTGTACAGTAACAAATATGGCAGATAGAAAATCAAGACAAATGCTTCATAGAGCAAAAAAGAAAAATCAAGAGGCTGTTGTAGTTGCAGTAGGTTGTTATGTGCAAGCTTCAAAAGAAGAACTTCTAAAAGATGAAATGATAGATGTCTTAGTTGGAAATAATAAAAAAAGTGAAATCGTAAAGATTTTAGAAGCATATTTTGATAATAAAGCTATAGATGAAGCTTATATTGATATCAATGAAAAATGTGAATATGAAGAACAAACTCTAAGCACTATGCACGAACACACAAGGGCTTTTATTAAGATCCAAGATGGCTGCAATCAATTTTGTACTTATTGTATAATTCCTTACACAAGAGGAAGAATAAGAAGTAGAGCCTTAAAGGATGTGGTTTCTGAAGTTACTAAGTTAGCCCAAAATGGTTTCAAAGAAATAGTTTTAACCGGTATACATTTAGGTTCATATGGTGTTGATTTAGAGGAAGATATAAGACTAAACACAGTTATAAGAGAAATCTCTTTGATAGATGGAATAAAAAGAGTAAGAGTGGGTTCAATCGAACAAGGTATTATAACAAAAGAATTTTTAGAAGAGGTATCAAAAATAGAAGCATTTTGCCCGCATTTTCATTTGTCTTTACAAAGTGGAAGTCAGGGAGTTCTAAAAAGAATGAACAGGCATTATACTCCAGATATGTATCTAGAAAAATGTAATCTTGTAAGAAGTTATTATGAAAATGCTGCAATAACTACGGACGTTATAGTTGGATTTCCTGGAGAAACAGATGAGGAATTTATAGAAACGAAAAACTTTTTAGAAAAAGTAAAGTTTGCAGAAATGCACGTTTTTAAGTATTCAAAAAGACAGGGGACTAAGGCCGCAAT
>CAZIGN010000039.1:0-15957 GCA_964538805.1 uncultured Lachnospiraceae bacterium | reverse complement strand
GATCTAAAGAACAAGTAGAAGAATTTTTGGAAGAATATATTAATCCAATATTAATGGAAAATAAAGATGAATTAGGTATCAAAGCTACTATAAGCGTATAACACCACCTATATTAAAAAATAACTTCACATTAACCCTATATAAGTGTATAATGATTTGTAATGACAAATCGAGGATTTATAAGGAGCACTTATATGGAGATAAATTTAGAATATTATAAAGTTTTTTATTATGTTGCTAATTGTAAGAGTATAAGCTTAGCAGCAGAACAGTTATGCATATCACAACCTGCTGTTAGTCAAAGTATTAAATTACTTGAAAAACATGCAGGTTGTTCTTTGTTTTTAAGACTACCAAAAGGAGTTAGACTTACTCCTGAAGGTGAGGTTTTGTATAAGTATGTTAAAGAAGGATATGAAAAAATAGAAAAGGGCGAAGAAGCGCTTAAAAGAATGATTGATGTTGATAGTGGGGAAATAAGAATAGGTGCAAGTGATATGACACTGCAGTACTATCTATTACCATACTTAGAAAAGTTTCATGAGGTCTTTCCAAAGATTAAAATTAAAGTAGCTAATGCGCCCACACCAGAAACTTTGACATCGCTTTATGAACATAATATCGACTTTGCTGTCGTTTCAACACCATTTATACATAAAGAACAAGTAAAGATTAAAAAAGTTAAAGAAATAAACTCGATATTTGTAGCAGGAAATGAATACAAAAAATATAAAGAAAAAACTAATAATCTATCAGAATTAATAAAACTTCCACTTATTTGCTTAGAGAAAAAAACTAGTACAAGAAGAGCTATGGATGAGTTTTTAAAAGAAAATGACATAGTAATAGAGCCAGAGTTTGAACTTGCAACTAGTGAAATGGTAGTTCAGTTTGCTTCAAGAAATCTTGGAATAGGTTGTGTGGTAAAAGATTTTGCGATTTCTTATATAAAAAATGGAAGTGTTTTTGAAGTAAAATTTGACAAAGAGCAAAAAAAGAGAGAATTTTGTGTTGTGACATATGATAACAATCCTATTTCATTAGCGGCAAAAAAGCTGATTGATATGTTAGAAAGTGAAATAATCTAATGTGCATAAGTAATAGTTATATCAAACATAATCAATATTAATTGTTTTTATATAATCATGAGTGATATAATGTGATTGTAATATAGTGATTAAAATAAGTTATATATATGGAGGCAATTATGGTTAGAGCAGTTGTTGGAGCGAATTGGGGAGATGAAGGAAAAGGCAAGATTACTGATATGTTAGGAGAGTCTACAGATATTATAGTTAGATTCCAAGGTGGAAGTAATGCAGGTCATACCATAGTGAATAACTACGGAAAGTTCGCGTTACACATACTTCCATCAGGCGTTTTTTACAATCATACAACAAGTATAATTGGTAATGGTGTTGCATTTAGTGTACCAGCATTATTTAAAGAAATAAATGAAATCGTAGAAAAAGGCGTACCAGCCCCTAAAGTATTAGTATCAGATAGGGCGCAAATAGTTATGCCTTACCATATATTATTTGATCAATACGAAGAAGAAAGATTAGGCGGAAAGTCATTTGGGTCTACTAAATCAGGAATAGCACCGTTTTATTCTGATAAATATTCAAAAATAGGTTTTCAAGTATCAGAATTATTTGATGAAGAAAAGTTAGTTGAGAAGGTAGAAACAGTTCTTGAATTAAAAAATGTTATTTTGAAACATTTATACAATAAACCAGAGATTGATAAAGAAGAATTGCTTAATACATTACATGAGTATAGAGATATGGTAGCACCATATGTGTGTGATACTGCTTTATATTTACAAAAAGCCATTAAAGAAGGAAAGAACATATTGCTAGAGGGTCAATTAGGGACTTTAAAAGATCCTGACTTTGGTATCTACCCTATGGTTACATCTTCTTCAACACTTGCAGCATATGGTGCAATAGGAGCAGGAATTCCACCATATGAAATAAAACAAATCACAGCTGTTGTTAAAGCTTATTCTAGTGCTGTAGGTGCAGGTGAATTTGTAAGTGAAATATTTGGAGAAGAAGCAGATGAACTAAGAAGACGTGGCGGAGATGGTGGCGAGTATGGTGCAACTACAGGAAGACCAAGAAGAATGGGTTGGTTTGACGCAGTAGCTTCTAGATATGGTTGTAAAATGCAAGGTGCAACAGAAGTAGCTTTAACAGTTCTTGATGTATTAGGCTATTTAGATGAGTTACCTATTTGTGTAGGTTATGAAATAGATGGAATTATAACAAAGGACTTCCCTGCTACAGTAAAATTAGCAAAAGCTAAACCAATTTATAAAGTTTTAAAAGGATGGAAGTGTGATATAAGAGGTATTAAGAATTATGAAGAACTTCCAAAAGAATGTAAAGAATACATTGAGTTTATAGAAAATGAATTAGAAGTACCTGTAAAATTAGTATCTAATGGACCAGGAAGAGATGAAATTATATACAAAAACTAAATTGTAAGTCTGTAAAACTTCTAGATAAAAGTGAAAGGTATAGGAATAGATATGATAACAAAATATTTTGATCATACAATATTAAAACCTGATGCAACAAAAGAAGAAGTAATAACTATATGTAATGAAGCGTTAGAACATAATTTTGCTTCTGTATGTGTTAATTCATACAGAACAAAGTTGGTATCAGACACTTTAAAAGATTCAGATGTACTAGTTTGTAGCGTTGTGGGTTTTCCTTTAGGAGCAAGTGATACAAGCGTTAAGGTTTTTGAGACAAAAAGAGCAATTGAAGATGGTGCAGATGAAATAGATATGGTAATAAATATAGGTGCACTCAAAGATAAAGATTATAATTATGTTGAAAATGATATAAGAATGATTAAAGAAGCTTGTAAAGATAAGGTGCTAAAAGTAATAATAGAAACCTGCCTATTAACTGAAGAAGAAAAAGTTATAGTATGCGAACTTGCACTAAAAGCAAATGCTGATTTTGTAAAAACTTCAACAGGATTTTCTAGTGCAGGTGCTACAACTAAAGATGTAGTTTTAATGAAAAACATTGTGGGTTCTAATGCTAAAGTTAAAGCATCTGGTGGAATAAGAACGGCAGAGATTGCAAAAGAGATGATTGATGCAGGTGCCGATAGGTTAGGAACTAGTGCAACCTTGACAATAATTAATTCTTTTTAAATACTTTATATATTAACATATAAGCATAGATCATTATTGGAATTATAACAGTAGCCCATGCAGATACAACAAATAAGGTATCCGATCCTTTACTGCTAGTAATCGCAGCAAAAAATGTTATAACATAAAGACTTAATAAAAATACAATACCTAAGATTGCGAGTATTCTTTTAGCTTTCATAAATAATCCTTTCAAAATACAATTTTAATTAGATTATATAGGTTATTAATATATATGTAAACATATAGTTTACCTTTTTAGAAAGTTCACATTGAATTCTTATATTTTATGTTATATAATATGAAAAGTTAAAAATTTAAATAATACTAAAACTTATAAGGTTTTATATGGAGGAAAATATGTCAGCAGATATAAAAAACGAGAAAGAATTAACTTTATTAGAAACTTGGAGAGGCCTAGCTTATGGAGCTTCTAAAACTGAACAAGAAAACAATATGTTTTGGGGCAACTATTTTAATATCGAAAAAGGTATTTATGAAGAACTTTTAAAAGACCCTAAGAATGTAGTAAAAGGAACAGTAAAAGAATTAGCTGAAAAGTTTGGTACTGAACTTCTAATTATGGTTGGTTTTTTAGATGGAATTAATGATAGCCTAAAAAAAGCAAATCCTATTGAAGAGATGACACAAGATACAGAAGTTAGTCTTGAGTATGATTTAGAATTATTATACAAAAACATGGTAGAGGCAAATGCAGACTGGTTATATGAATTACCACAATGGGAAGCATTATTAACTGCTGACAGAAGAAAAGAATTATATAAAGAACAAAAGGTTTCTCATACAATTGTTAAAGAAAAAAAGATTAATCGTAACGATCCATGTCCTTGTGGTAGCGGTAAAAAATACAAGAAATGTTGTGGAAACTAGAAAAAGTTTTTAACATTTTATAATATAATCATAAAAAAGAGCGATATCTGATTGCTAGAAAACTAACAATCGGATATCGCTTGTATTTTATTAATCAATAATTTTATAAGTTTGTATCAGAATCTTTTCTGTTATGTACACTCATTTTTCCTTTTAAAATATTCTTTGCAATGTCTTTGTTGGTCTTGTTATAACCAATTAGCATATACTCAAAGTTGTTTTCTAAGTATTCAATAATGTAATCTAAATCATTTTTCTCTTTGCTTGTCAGAGTAAGTTTTTTGAATTTATAGGTATAGATTATTAAGTTGTAAGATAATCTGTTTTTTAAAACGCTTAAAGATTTATTCCATGTTGAGTGTTTGAAGCACCAAATTATCTGGTCTAATGGAAGAATAGTAATTCCGAGATTTGTTAATTCAATAAAAAAATTATCAGTTATATAAATGTCTGCTGAATGTATTGTAACATTTGTTTCTAATTCATTATTAACCATAGCAATAATAGATCGTACAGGCATATCCTTGTAAATTTTTTTGAGATTCCTACAAGGTGGATAATAATGTGGAAAAAGCAGGTAAAATGAGTTAAGCAAAATGGTTTTTATACTATATAGTGTAAGTAGTATAAGAAATATTAATATAAAAATGTATTTAATTAAGTGATAATCCTGTTCGCTAACAACAATGTTAGAAGTTATATCGTCTAGATCATTATAGGTCCAATCAAGATCTTTTGATAATGATTTTAGCATACCGTCGTAAATATGGTCGGTTTTAATTAACTTGGCTTTAATAGTCTTTTTATGTATAATAGGCGGCACTTTTGATGAAGAATTACCGTCTAATAAAATAAAAGAACAAAGATTATTTTCGATATCGTAATAGTAAGAACCTGTTGATAAGAGGTCGTATCTATCATAACCAGAATAATAAATGCGTTCTAAATAAATTTCCACATACCTAGTACCATCTAAATATAATTCTTCAACATCATTAAGGTTGTTGACTTTAATAGGTGTGATTATTTCTTTAAAAGGTATGGTGGTGAGTAGAAAATAAGATATAAGTATAGGAATTATAGGTATAAAAATCTTTGAAATACAGGAAATTCTTATATACTTATATATAAGACTATGTCTTAGGTCATGCATAATAGCACCTCGTGTTTTTTAATCTACTTTATAGTATAAGATAAGTTATAATAATAATCAAGTAAGCACGAAATTAGTTTTAAATTTGTGAGTTAAATTTGTGAATTATATTAACTAATGTTAAATTAGTATTTAACATTAGTTAATATAAAAGCTAGTAATATGCTATGTTAGAGTATAATTATTATTGGAAAGATTGCTAAAGAATAATGGATACTTACAAACCCTGCGCTAGGTTTGACTTGATTTTGAGTATGAAAACTGATACTATATAAAACACTGAGTTTTAGAAAGAAAAAGGATTTTGTAAATGGAGGATTTATGTTAGAATATACCGGATTTGCAGAGGTTTATGATATATTTATGGATAACATTCCATATGATGAATGGTCAGCCTACCTAATCTCTTTATTGGCAGATTATGATATAAAAGATGGTATTATAGCAGAACTTGGATGCGGGACAGGAAACATATCTGAAAAATTAGACAAGTCAGGATTTGATGTCATAGGAATAGATAATTCAGAAGAAATGCTAGCAATAGCATTAGATAAAAAGATAGAAAACCCTAATAATATTTTATATCTTTGTCAAGACATGAGGGAATTTGAATTATATGGAACAGTTAGTGCTGTAGTTAGTATATGCGATTCTATGAATTATTTAATGGAAGAAAAAGATTTGATAGAAGTTTTTAAATTAGTTAATAATTATTTAGATCCAAATGGAGTTTTTATATTTGATCTAAACACAAAAGCTAAATATGAAAAAATCGGTGACAAGGTAATTGCTGAAAACAGAGAAGAAGCAAGCTTTATTTGGGAGAATCATTATTTTAAAGAAGATATGATAAATCAATATGAGTTATCAATTTTTGTTAAATCTGAAGATGAAAGATATGATAAATACGAAGAAGTACATTCACAAAAAGCATTTGAAATAAATAGAGTGGAAGAACTTTTAAAAGAATCAGGATTAGAACATTTACATACTTTTAAAGCATTTACAAAAGAGCAGTATTCAAAAAATGATGAGAGAGTATATATAATTGCTAAAGGAACTAAAAACTAAAACAAACAAGAAAATAGAAAGGCAGCATACAAGCCAAGGTTAATTTAAACATTGGAAATTGTAGCAAAGGTATTAAAATGAAAGATTATATTCTAAGAGCAACAGCGGCAGACAATCATATAAGAGCATTTTGTAGCACGACAACTAATTTGACAGAAAAAGCTAGAAGTATTCACAATACAAGCCCAGTAGCAACAGCGGCATTAGGCCGTCTAATGACAGCAGCAGGAATAATGGGTTATATGATGAAGGGTGAAAAAGACCTTTTGACATTGAAAATTGATGGAGATGGACCAATGAAAGGCTTGCTAGTAACTGCAGATTACAAAGCAAATGTAAAAGGTTACGTATTTGTACCTGATATTATAAATGAACCTAACTATCTAGGTAAACTTGATGTGGGTGGTGCTATTGGTTACGGAACATTATCAGTAATAAAAGATTTAGGAATGAAAGAGCCTTATGTTGGTCAAACAGATTTGATTACTGGTGAAATAGCAGAAGATTTGACATATTATTTTGCAACTAGCGAACAAACACCAACTTCTGTTGCCCTAGGCGTTTTGATGAATAAAAACAATACTGTAAGGCAATCAGGTGGATTTGTAATTCAATTAATGCCTAATACTAGTGAAGAAATAGTTTTGAAGTTAGAAGAAAAATTGAACAATCTAGAACCAATAACTACTCTTATGGATAAAGGTATGACACCTGAAGATATACTTTCGCATGTTTTGGGTGAATTCAATCTTGAAATTCAAGAAACGATACCAACACAGTATAATTGTAACTGCCATAAAGAAAAGGTAAGAAAAGCAATTATAAGTATCGGGAAAAAAGATATACAAGAAATGATAGAAGATGACAAAGAAATAGAAGTAAATTGTCATTTTTGTAATACAAACTACGTTTTTTCAGTAGATGAACTTAAGGATATGTTGAAACATATATAAAAGTCTTGATTAATGTAAATAAAAAGCGAAGTCCTAACAGCTTTTATAGCTAGTTAGAACCTCGCTTTTTAATCTTTTGTAAACCAATACACTTATTAAATAAATCGAAATTAATCTATTATAAAAAAGGTACGTTATTTACTAAATTGATTATAGTTTTACTACGTTAACCGCTTGTGGACCTTTAGCTCCAGTTGTAACTTCGAACTCTACAGAAGCACCTTCTTCTAAAGATTTGAATCCATCTGAGCTGATTCCTGAAAAATGTACGAATACATCATTGCCAGCTTCATCTGAGATGAAACCGAAACCTTTTTGGTTATTAAACCACTTAACTGTACCTTTCATTCTGATACCTCCAAATATATAAAAAATCTTACTATGAAACATCATAGCTTAATAAAAGAATATCATAAAGGCAAAATACTGTCAAATGTTTTATAATAATATTTGAAAATAGATAATGTTTGTTAATAAGTAAGGTTTTGTAAAATTAATAAAAAAATACAATACAATTCATAATACCTTTTTATATTCTAAAATTAGTGCTTTTTTGAAAAATATGATTTCAGAAAAAAGTATAGTATCATGCGAATCTAGCATTTTGAAAAAATATAAAATTGTGATACAATGGTTTTAACAAAATTGAAAGGAAAAAGTAATTTATAATATAAGGAATAAAGATATCTGATATATTATGAAGAACAAAGAGGTTTGAAGATGAAATACATAGCTGATACACATACACATACACTTGCAAGCGGTCATGCTTATAATACAATAAATGAGATGGCAAAAAAGGCGTCAGAGGAAGGTTTGGAATTTCTAGCAATAACGGAGCATGCACCCAAAATGCCAGGTAGTTGTCATGAAATATATTTTATAAATTTAGTAGCGGTACCAAAGAAGCTATTCGGGGTTGAAATAGCTTTAGGAGCAGAATTAAATATCATGGATTTTGAAGGAAATGTAGATTTAAATGAATTCGTTTTAAATAGATTAGATATTGCAATAGCAAGTTTTCACGGACCTTGTTTACGACCAGGAACTAAAGAAGAAAATACTAAGGCTTTAATAAAATGTTGCGAAAATCCACATATAAACATCTTAGGTCACCCTGATGACAGTGCTTTTCCTATAGATTATCTTGAGGTAGTTAAAGCGGCAAAAAGAACGAATACATTGCTTGAAGTTAATAATAGTTCGATGTCACCTAATTCATATAGGCAAAATGCATATGAAAACTACATAACAATGTTAAAGCTTTGCAAAGAATATGAAGTGTCTGTAGTTGTAGGAAGTGATGCTCACTTTATTGATAAGGTGGGGGCACATGATTACGCAGACAAAGTATTTGCAGAAGTAGATTTTCCACAAGAATTGATAATGAATTATAATTTGGAAAAATTAAAAGAATTCATCAATAATAAAAAAGCATAATAGACATTAGTACTTTAGTGTGCTAAAATACCTTTAGTATTAAAGAGTGACTTGTTATCAAGATAATTGATTCTAAAGGAGTTTTATATATGACAGAAAAGATTAGAAAGGCAGCTGTAGACCATTTGTTTGAAGCTATCTTAACTTTAAAAGACACAGAAGAATGTTATAAGTTTTTTGAAGATGTGTGCACAATTAATGAATTGTTGTCTATAGCTCAAAGATGTGAAGTTGCAAAGATGCTAAGAGAAAAAAAGACTTATTTGGATATTGCTGAGAAAACAGGAGCTTCTACAGCTACAATCAGTAGAGTAAACAGATCCCTTAACTATGGTAACGATGGATATGATATGGTATTTGAAAGACTAACTAATAGTTAGTCTTTTTTTTCTTTCCCTAGTGTATCGATAAGATTTTCAACGATTTGCTTTTTTACATATATGTCAAAACACAAACTTATTATGTAAGAAAACAATTTCAAAAATTCTTTTTCTTCTTCATCAATGCAATCTTCATTAGAAAAATATTCTTCTGATTCTGAAAGCCTATCGATTACATCTTTTGCTGAGCTATCAAAAAATGAAGAACTCAACCTTTTTAGCTCCTTATAAATATCTTCTAATGAAAAGTCATCATCCGTATTAAAGTATTTTTCACTGATAGGATGTAATATCTTTTTTGTATCGTTTATTGATAAAATATTTTTGAAGTAATATATCAAAATAAGTAAAAGCATGTGATCTTTAGTATATTTTTTCTTTATTGGCGGCGGCAATAAATCACTTTTTGCATAATTATTAATCATAGTTTTTGTAAGTGTTTTATCTTCTTCATATCTTTTTGTATTCTGAAGATGTTCATCCATAAATGTAGTGACTTGATCCATATATAAATCAATGTTTGGTATCTCTTCTAATTTTATTAAAGACATCTTTGATAATGTAGATTTTACTAAATCTGAAATCTCTTTATTCATTTTCATACCAATGCTAACTTTTGAAGCGGGGTTATTAGCATCTTTTTCCTTTCTTTTTGTAAGTAGTCTAGCTAAAAACATGTATGATCAAAATTGAAACTTTATAGTGGTATTATATAGTAATTGAAACTATATAACAAGTTGCTTTTTTTATGTTACTATTCTTATTATAAACTAGTGTCAGTGATGTGAATAATAAATAATATCTTAGAGAATCAAAAAAAGTAGAGCTTAAACTAGAAAATAGCAGAATAATACAACTCTCTAAGCTTGATATAAAAAATTATATATAGTATAATTAAACAAATTTGACGAAAGATAATAATCATATAAGTAAGTCTGATTAGATAAAGAGGCGGGATATCCCGTTTCCTTTTGTTTGTTAAAGGAAAAAAGGTTGAAGTAATAATTTATAAGGATAATGCAGCGTTTAACAACTTCAATCGATTTAGTTTTTAGTTGCAAGGTACTAGGTTATGTCAATGTATGATTCATTAAATACTATGCAAAAACAAGCGGTTTTTCACACAGAAGGACCACTTTTATTATTAGCGGGTGCAGGCTCTGGCAAAACTAGAGTTTTAACACATAGAATAGCTTATTTAATAGAAGAAAAAGGTGTAAATCCATGGAACATAATGGCCATTACATTTACGAATAAAGCAGCAGGTGAAATGCGAGAAAGAGTTGATAACATAGTTGGCTTTGGCTCGGAAAGTATATGGGTAAGTACATTTCATTCAAGTTGTGTAAAGATACTTAGAAGATATATTGATAGAATAGGTTATAATACAGATTTTACAATATATGACACTGACGATCAAAAAACTGTTATGAAAGATATATTTAAAAGATTAAACATTGATAACAAGTATATAAAAGAAAAGACAGTTCTTGGAATGATATCATCAGCTAAGAATGAACTCTTATCACCAGAACACTATGAAGTTATTAATAAAGGCGATTACAGTAAGGATAAGGTGATAAAGGCGTATCATGAATATCAAAGAGTGCTTAAGAAGAATAATGCATTAGATTTTGATGATTTGTTGCTAAAAACAGTTGAATTGTTAAAAGCAGACAAGCAAGTTTTAGAAAATTATCAAGAAAGATTCAAATATATAATGGTTGATGAGTATCAAGATACCAATACAGTTCAATTTATGTTTATAAACCTTTTAGCTTCAAAATATAACAACCTATGTGTTGTAGGTGATGATGATCAATCTATTTATAAGTTTAGAGGAGCAAACATAGAAAATATTCTTAACTTTGAAAAAACTTATAAGAATACAAAGGTTATAAAACTAGAGCAAAATTATAGATCAACTAAAAATATCATAGAAGCTGCAAATATTGTTATTAGAAACAATACAGAAAGAAAAGATAAGACATTATGGTCAGATTTAGAAGAAGGAGAAAGAGTTGGTTTTGCTCAACTTAACACTTCGTATGAAGAAGCTGACTATATTGCAGATAAGATTAAAACCTATATTAGTTATGGTGGAAAGTTTAACGATATTGCTTGTTTATATAGAACAAATGCTCAATCGCGTGTGCTTGAAGAAAAGTTTTTAGTAAAAAACATACCATATAAGATAATTGGTGGACATAACTTCTATCAACGTAAAGAAATAAAAGATTTGCTGGCTTATTTGAAAACCATTCAAAATGGTATGGATGACGTTGCGGTAAAAAGAATTATAAATGTGCCAAAAAGAGGAATCGGCTTAACAACAGTTCAAAAAATAGATGACTTTGCAAGAAACAATGATTTTACATTTTTTGATGCATTATGCAATGCTGAGGATTTTCTAGGTAGAGGAAAATCAACGGAAAAAGTAGTTAATTTTGCAACATTTATAAAAATGCTTAAATCAAAAAAAGAAGTTATAACTATTCATGAATTAATGGATGAGATACTAAACACAACAGGTTATTTAAAAGAACTTCAAGACGAAAATACGGTTGAATCAACTGGAAGAATAGAAAATATTAATGAATTAATAACAAAAATTTACGATTATGAAGAAAAATGTGAAGGCGAGCCTAATCTAGGTGAGTTTTTAGAAGAAGTAGCGTTAGTAGCAGAAATAGATAATTTAGAGGATGACAAGAATTATGTGGTCATGATGACTATACATAGTGCTAAAGGTCTTGAATTTGAAAAAGTATTTCTATGTGGGATGGAAGATGGATTATTTCCAAGTTATATGACTATAGCTTCAGATGATCGAACTGAATTAGAAGAAGAAAGAAGGCTTTGTTATGTAGGTATAACAAGAGCTAAAAGTGAACTTACTTTAACGTGTGCTAAAAGCAGAATGTTAAGAGGAGAAACACAATATAACCCAATATCAAGATTTGTAAAGGAGATACCAATGAGTTTATTAGAAACATCAATCAATGAAAATGAATTTAAGAAATCGGGGATAGTAAAACCGTCAGAAACATCAAATGCAAAACCAATATTTAAATCTAAAGCATTTGATCCTAAGCAGTATCAAGTTGTTAAAGAAACATCACTAGAGTATGCTGCTGGTGATAATGTTTCACATATAAAATTTGGGGTTGGTAAGGTTTTAGAAATTGTCGATGGTGGTAAAGATTATGAAGTGACAGTTGAATTTGAAAAGGCAGGAGTTAAAAAACTTTTTGCTTCATTTGCAAAACTAAAAAAAGCATAAAGTTCAATTTTTAATAGTAAACATATTTTAATTATGTTATAATGCAACTATATAAAATGAAAGGACGGGTGTTATATGAAAAACTTAGATGAATTATTAGAGATGACAAAGCTTAATAATCTTATTAAGAAAAAAGAAGAAGAAAAAAGCAATATGAAGTATGTGATAATAGGAGTTGGAGTTGTTATAGCAGCGGCCTGCGTAGGATATGCATTATATAAGCATTGTAAGAAAAAAGGATCATGTGAATGTGAAGAGTGTTATGATGACGAATATCTATCAGAATTTGAAGATGAATTTGAAGATGATTTTTATGAAGATTATTCAGATGAACTTAATGAAGAAGACGACACAGAGACTTATACAGAAGGTGAATAATTATTACAAAAAGCCCGTCAACAATTAGTTGACGGGCTATTTTGAGCTAATTATAAGACATTAACATAATATAAAATTATTATTGAGTTTTTTGTGTTAATAACAGCTCTAGTTTGAAAGGATAAAACATAAGATGAAAAAAGGCAGTATATACGAAGGCAAAGTTGAAAAGATAGAATTTCCTAACAAAGGAATAATTTATTATAATGAAGAAAAGCAAGATGCTACATTTGAAAAAGTTAGAGTAATTGTGAAAAATTCGATACCAGGTCAGACTGTAAGATTTCAAGTTAATAAAAAAAGAAAAAATAAGTGTGAAGCTAGGCTTCTTGAAGTGTTAGAGCCTTCTTTGCTAGAAGATAGACAAGAGTTATGTCAGCATTCAAAGGTATGCGGAGGCTGTTCTTATCAAAAAATCAGCTATCAAAATCAGCTTGAATTAAAAGAGAACATGGTAAAATCTATATTAAATGAGGTCATTAAAGATATTTTAATTGAACCTATAATAAAGAGCCCTATCGAATGGGAGTATCGCAATAAGATGGAATTTTCATTTGGAGACGAGTACAAAGATGGTCCGTTGGCATTAGGACTTCATAAAAAAGGAAGTTTCTATGATGTAGTACATTTAGACAAATGTCATATAGTAGATGAAGACTTTAATATAATAAGAAATTATGTTTACAAAATATTAAAAATCAAAGACCTTAATTTTTATCACAAGATGAATCACAAAGGTTATCTTAGACATCTGATTATAAGAAAAGGTAAAAATACTAACGAAATTTTAATAAATATAGTTACATCTTCAGATATTTCTTATGATGATGAAGGCTTAATGAATGAATTATCAGGTGGTATCCTAAGACAAAATCTTAGTGGTAAAGTTAAGTGTATCCTTCACACTGTTAATGATTCTTTATCTGACGTTGTAAAATGTGACAAAAGCAGACTTCTTTTTGGAAAAGAATTTATATATGAAGAATTATTAGGACTTAAATTTAAAATATCACCTTTTTCATTTTTTCAAACAAATTCTCTTGGTGCAGAAGTCTTATATAAAAAAGTCAGAGAATATGTTGGAGAAACTAAAGATAAAGTTGTGTTTGACCTGTACAGTGGTACAGGAACGATTGCACAATTAGTTGCACCAGTTGCAAAAAAAGTTGTTGGTGTTGAAATAATCGAAGAAGCTGTAGAAGCTGCAAAAGAAAATGCTTTGCTAAACAACCTAAATAATTGCGAATTTATTGCAGGTGATGTATTAAAAGTTATAGATGAAATTAAAGAAAAGCCTGATATTATAATACTAGATCCCCCAAGAGATGGAATTCATCCAAAGGCAATCCAAAAGATAATTGATTTTGAAGTTGATAAAATCGTATATATTTCTTGCAAACCAACGAGCTTAGCAAGAGACCTTGAGATATTCATAGAAGCTGGATATAAAGTAGAAAAAGCAGTGCCAGTTGACATGTTCCCGGGAACGGTGCATGTGGAGACCGTAGTATTGATGTCGAGGGCGGAAAAGTAGAAGCTTGAAAAGTGTAGAAACTATGGGTTTCTGCGTGTTTTGCTGATTTGCAGAATGGCGGAACCCTTTGTAAAATGGCTACTCTATGGGGATTTATCTACTGTGAAAAAGTTACATAGTTGAGTAGACGAATGTGCTTTTGGGTAGGTTGAGTAGACAGAAATGTTGTAGAAATAGGCTAATTAACATATCTGAAATATGCTTGAATGTTTATTAACCTTGATGCTGAGTGGAAAATAAATTTCAGGTTTATAGGAAGATTAAGCAGTTTGACAAATTTTAATTTGAAAGGAACAATTTTCATGAAAAACAAGAAACTAAAATACGCATTACATTTTTTGATCTGCTTCGTAACTTCATTTATTTGCATTTACTTAATCATTTTTGCTGGTGGTTGGCGCTTGTTTGAAGGCGGAGATCCTATTTTATTGGAAATAGCGGCCGCCATCGTTATTGGATTCTTTATTTGGTTAATATACGAATGGTCCGCTCCTTTTGAATGTAAAATCAAAGAGTTGGAAGAACGTATAGAAGAATTGGAAAAGAAGAATTGATTAAAATCCATTTTGTCAATAAACCAGAAATTCAGGAGGTTTTATCATGGCTGAAAATAAGAGAATTGAATATATTCCAGCAAAGCCTCCAAAGAGAGAGAAACGGGTTGGTATTTACTGCCGTGTGAGTACAAACAGTGCTGAACAGTTGAAAAGTCTTACCGCCCAAGTATCAGCGCTTACAAGATTAACAGCAGTTAATCCCAAATGGTTATTAGTGGATGTGTATATAGATATTGCTTCAAGCAGGACAGGTTCTTCTCGGAAAGAGTTTACTCGTATGCTAAAGGATTGTCAGTCTCATGATATAGAAATTATCCTTACCAAGAGCATCAGCAGATTTGGGCGAGACACATTGGAAATTCTCGATGCATTGAACCAGTTAAAACTTCTCGGCATTCGTGTCATATTTGAACAGGAACAACTAGATACTGCTGATGCAGACAGCGACCTTATGATTTCAATAATAGAGTCAATTGCTCAAGCAGAGAATGAATCACGCAGCGATAATATTAAGTGGGGTATCAAACAACGTGCCGCACAAGGTACTTCAAAGTTATATAACAGAAAATGCTATGGGTATTTGAACGCAAGCGATGGCAGTCTTATTATCGAAGAGTCAGAGGGAAAAAATGTTAAGCTGATTTTCGATATGTATCTTCAAGGCAAGAGTGTGATAGGCATTGTATCTGAATTAGAGCGACTGGGGATTAAATCTCCTACTGGCAAAGATAAATGGTGTAAGCGTACCATAGATGTAATGCTCAGTAATGAAAAATACATAGGAAATGTCCGGTTGTTGGATGATGGAAAGCATGAAGCATATTACCTGTCCGAGGATAACAATCCGGCGATTATATCTAAAGAAATTTTCCAAGCGGTACAGATTGAAAAACAGAATCGAAGCAATATCACAAAGGGTGAAGATGGAAACCAGAGAAAAGGCAAAAAATACAGTTCAAAGAAGTGAAAATTTAAAATAGCCTAATCGAAAATTATTTATTGAGAGGATAGAATAGACGTCAAACCTGCTTAAACACAGCAATTTTACTGCGTTTTTTAAAAATGTGAAATAGCCTAAAAATTTCATGTTGAGACGATAGTACTTTTGTCCCACAAAAACCCACAAACATCTCCACCGT